>NZ_CP049780.1:1699581-1947206 GCF_011193355.1 Streptomyces sp. JB150 | reverse complement strand
CCGCCCGGCCCGCCGCCCGGCGCGGCCCCCCGCGCCCCGCGCCGCCGCCGCGCCGCGCCCCCTCCGGCTCGGCAGCCCGCGCCCGCGGCTGCGCCTGGTCGGCGTCGCGCTGACCCTCGTCCTGCTCGTCTTCGTCGTCCGCCTGCTCCAGGTGCAGGCCGTCGACGCGAGCGCGTACGCGGCGAAGGCGGAGCAGAACCGGTACGTGGGCCAGGTGCTGGCCGCCGAGCGCGGCGAGATCACCGACCGCGCGGGCATCGCCCTCGCCACCAGCGTCGACGCCTACGACATCACCGCCGACCCGACGCTGTTCACCCGCGAGCAGCTGAAGATCGACGACGGTCCCGAGCAGGCCGCCGCCCTCCTCGCGCCGATCCTCGGCCAGGACCAGGAGGACATCGTCGAGAAGCTGCGGCCCGAGGACGAGAACCTCCGCTACGTCAAGCTCGCCGACCGGCAGACCCCGCAGGTCTGGAAGCAGATCAAGGACCTGAAGTCCGCGCTCGCCAAGAAGCAGCAGTCGGACGAGTCCACGGTGAACGTCCTGGCGGGCGTCCTGGCCACCCCCAGCAGCAAGCGGGTCTACCCGAACGGCGAGCTGGCCGCCGGGATACTGGGCTGGGTCAATGCCGAGGGCAAGGGCGGCGGCGGCATCGAGCAGCAGCTGGAGAAGCAGCTGGCCGGCAAGGACGGCGAGATCCGCTACGCCCAGTCGGGCGGCCGCCAGGTGCCCACCGTGGGCGCCGAGGAGACGCCCGCCGTGCCCGGCTCGGACATCGAGCTGACCATCGACCGCGACATCCAGTGGGCGGCGCAGAACGCCATCGCGCGGCAGGTCGAGAAGTCCCGCGCCGACCGCGGCTATGTGATCGTCCAGGACACCCAGACCGGCGAGATCCTGGCCATGGCCAACTCGCCCGGCTTCGACCCCAACGACCTGTCCCGCGCCACCTCGGCGAACATGGGCAACGCGGCCCTCCAGGACGCCTACGAGCCCGGCTCCACCGCCAAGGTCATGTCCATGGCCGCGGTGCTGGAGGAGAAGGTCGCCACCCCCACCACGCGGGTCGTGGTGCCCAACCGGCTGCACCGCGGCGACCGGCTCTTCCAGGACGACATCGACCACCCGACCTGGTACCTGACGCTGAACGGCGTGCTCGCCAAGTCCAGCAACATCGGCACCATCCTCGCCACCGGCCAGCTGGGCAGGACCCAGGCGGAGGCCAACAAGGTCCTCTACTCCTACCTGCGCAAGTTCGGCATCGGCGAGCCCACCGGACTGCGCTTCCCCGGCGAGACCCCGGGCATCCTCGCCCCGCCGCAGGAGTGGTCGACCTCGCAGCAGTACACGATTCCTTTCGGCCAGGGCGTGTCCATCAACGCGATGCAGGCGGCGTCCGTCTACACGACGATCGCCAACGGCGGCGTCCGGATCGAACCCACCCTGATCCGCGGCACCAAGGGCCCCGACGGACGCTTCGATCCGGCCCCGAAGCCCGAGAGGACGCGGGTGGTCAGCGAGAAGACCGCGAAGACGCTGGCCCGGATGCTGGAGTCGGTGGTCGACGACGAGGAGGGCACCGGCACCAAGGCGCGCATCGCGGGCTACCGCGTCGCGGGCAAGACCGGCACCGCCAATCGAGTGGATCCGGCCACCGGCAAGTACCGCGGCTACACCTCGTCGTTCGCCGGCTTCGCCCCCGCGGACCAGCCCCGGATCACCGTCTACTGCGCCATTCAGAACGCCACCCAGGGCAGCTACTTCGGCGGCCAGATCTGCGGACCCGTCTACAAGCAGGTGATGCGGTTCGCGCTGAAGAGCCTCCAGGTCCCGCCCACCGGCGCCCCGCCGGCGAAGCTGCCGGTGACGTACAAGCCCTGATCAGTCACGTCCTGATCAGTCCCGACCAGCACCGAGCAACACCGAGCAACCAGGAACCACCCGTGACAACGAACACCCCGGATTCCGGGAACCACGGCGCCCCCCGCCCCTCGCTTCGCTCCGAAGCGGGTACGCCCGGTACGCTCACCGCCGTGCCACACGCTGATCAGTCCCAAACCACCCAGAAGGGCCATCCCGTGACCTACCCGGGACCGCCCCGGCCGGAGCGGGTGTCCGCCACACCCCTCGCGGAACTCGCCGGCCAGCTGGGTGTCGCCGCGCCGGAGCGCACGGCCGGGGTCACGGGCATCACCCATGACTCGCGCGCCGTCCGCCCCGGCGACCTGTACGCCGCCCTGCCCGGCGCCCGCGCCCACGGCGCCGACTTCGTCACCCAGGCCGCCGGTCTCGGCGCCGCGGCCGTGCTGACCGACCCGGCCGGCGCCGAGCGCGCCGCCGCGACCGGTCTGCCGGTGCTCGTCGTCGACGACCCGCGCGCCCGCATGGGCGAGCTGGCCGCCACGATCTACGGCCGGCCCGGACAGGACCTGCTGCAGATCGGCATCACCGGCACCTCCGGCAAGACCACCACGGCCTACCTCGTCGAGGGCGGCCTGAAGACGGTGAAGTCCACTGGACTGGTCGGCACGGTCGAGATGCGCATCGGTGACGAGCGCATCAAGTCCGAGCGCACCACCCCCGAAGCCACCGACCTGCAGGCCCTGTTCGCCGTCATGCGCGAACGCGGTGTCGAGGCGGTCGCCATGGAGGTCTCCAGCCACGCCCTGGTCCTCGGCCGGGTCGACGGCTGCGTCTTCGACGTCGCCGTCTTCACCAACCTCAGCCCGGAGCACATGGAGTTCCACTCCGGCATGGAGGACTACTTCCAGGCCAAGGCACAGCTGTTCACCCCGCGGCGCAGCAGGCTCGGCGTGGTCAACGTCGACGACGAGTACGGCCGCCGCCTCGCCCGCGAGGCCACCGTCCCCGTCGTCACCTACTCCGCCGAGGGCCACCCCGACGCCGACTGGCGCGCCGAGGACGTGACGATCGGTCAGCTCGACTCCACGTTCACCGTGCTCGGCCCGAACGGCGAGCGGATCGCCGCCAAGTCCCCGCTGCCCGGCCCGTTCAACGTGGCGAACACCCTCGCCGCGCTGGTCGCCCTCGCCGCCGCCGGCCTCGACCCGCAGACCGCCGCCGACGGCGTCGCGGCCGTACCGGGCGTCCCCGGCCGCCTGGAGCGGGTGGACGCCGGCCAGCCCTACCTCGCGGTCGTCGACTACGCCCACAAGACCGACGCCGTCGAGTCGGTGCTGAAGGCGCTGCGCAAGGTCACCAAGGGCCGGCTGCACGTCGTCCTGGGCTGCGGCGGCGACCGGGACACCACCAAGCGGGCCCCGATGGGCGCCGCCGTGGCACGGCTGGCCGACACCGCCGTGCTGACCTCCGACAACCCCCGCTCCGAGGACCCCCTCGCGATCCTCGCGACCATGCTGCAGGGCGCGGCGTCCGTGCCGGTGCACGAGCGCGGCGAGGTCGTGCTGTTCGAGGACCGCGCCGCCGCGATCGCCGCCGCCGTCGAGCGGGCCCGCCCCGGCGACACCGTGCTGGTCGCGGGCAAGGGCCACGAGCAGGGCCAGGACATCGCCGGAGTGGTCCGTCCCTTCGACGACCGCCAGGTGCTTCGCGAAGCCATCCAGAAGACCCAGGGATGAAATCCCGAAAGATCCAGGGGATGAACTTGTGATCGCCCTCTCTCTCGCCGAGATCGCAGAAGTCGTCGGCGGGCAGACGTACGACATACCGGATCCGTCGGTCCTGGTGACCGGGCCGGTCGTCCGGGACTCCCGCGAGGCGGGACCCGGCAGCCTCTTCGTCGCCTTCGTCGGCGAACGCGTGGACGGCCACGACTTCGCGCCACAGGTCGTGGCGGCGGGCGCGGCCGCCGTGCTGGGCTCGCGCCCCGTCGGCGTGCCCGCGATCGTCGTGGACGACGTCCAGGCCGCGCTCGGCGCGCTCGCCCGCCACGTCGTGACGAAGCTCGGCACGACGCTGATCGGGCTCACCGGCTCGGCGGGCAAGACCAGCACCAAGGACCTCCTCGCCCAGGTCCTGCGGCGCAAGGCGCCGACGGTGTTCACGCCCGGCTCGCTCAACAACGAGATCGGGCTGCCGCTGACCGCGCTCAGCGCCACCGAGGAGACCCGGTTCCTGGTCCTGGAGATGGGCGCCCGCGGGATCGGCCACATCCGCTACCTCACCGAGCTGACGCCGCCGAAGATCGGGCTGGTGCTGAACGTCGGCTCCGCCCACATCGGCGAGTTCGGCGGCCGCGAGCAGATCGCCCAGGCCAAGGGCGAGCTGGTCGAGTCCCTCCCCGAGGACGGCACCGCGGTCCTCAACGCCGACGATCCGTACGTACGGGCCATGGCCTCCCGTACCAAGGCGAAGGTGCTCCTCTTCGGCGAGGCCGACGAAGCGGACGTACGCGCCGAGAACGTGCGGTTGACGGACACCGGGCAGCCCTCCTTCACCCTTCACACACCCTCCGGGTGCAGCGACGTGACCATGCGCCTGTACGGTGAGCACCACGTGTCGAACGCGCTCGCCGCGGCCGCCGTCGCCCATGAGCTGGGCATGTCCGCGGAAGAGATCGCCACCGCGCTCTCCGAGGCGGGCTCCCTCTCCCGCTGGCGGATGGAGGTCACCGAGCGCCCGGACGGCGTGACGGTCGTCAACGACGCCTACAACGCGAACCCCGAGTCCATGAAGGCCGCTCTGCGCGCGCTGGTGGCCATGGGCAAGGGGCGGCGGACCTGGGCGGTGCTCGGCAAGATGGCCGAGCTCGGGGACGAATCGCTCGCCGAGCACGACGCGGTCGGACGGCTCGCCGTCCGGCTCAACGTCAGCAAGCTCGTCGCGGTCGGGGGCAGGGAAGCCGCCTGGCTGCAACTGGGCGCATATAACGAGGGTTCGTGGGGTGAGGAGTCGGTGCACGTGTCCGACGCACAGGCGGCGGTCGACCTGTTGCGCAGCGAGTTGCGCCCGGGGGACGTCGTGCTCGTGAAGGCGTCCCGTTCGGTCGGACTCGAGAAGGTGGCCGAGGCGCTGCTCGAGACCGGTGCCGAGGGTGAGGTTGCCGCCCGATGATGAATCAGGTCCTGTTCGCAGGCGTCATTGGTCTCTTCCTCACCCTGATCGGCACCCCGCTGCTGATCAAGCTGCTGGCGCGCAAGGGATACGGCCAGTACATCCGGGACGACGGCCCGCGCGAGCACGCCAGCAAGCGCGGTACGCCGACCATGGGCGGCATCGCCTTCATCCTGGCGACGGTCGCCGCGTACTTCCTCTCCAAGGTGATCAGCGGCGAGCCGCCGCGCTACTCCGGCGTGCTGGTGCTCGGCCTGATGGTCGGCATGGGCCTGGTCGGCTTCCTCGACGACTACATCAAGATCGTCAAGCGGCGTTCGCTGGGTCTGCGCGCCAAGGCGAAGATGGCCGGCCAGCTGATCGTCGGCATCGCCTTCGCGGTGCTCTCGCTCCAGTTCGCCGACAACCGCGGCAACACCCCGGCCTCCACCAAGCTGTCGTTCATCACCGACTTCGGCTGGACCATCGGCCCGGTGCTGTTCGTGGTCTGGGCGCTGTTCATGATCCTCGCCATGTCCAACGGCGTGAACCTGACGGACGGTCTGGACGGCCTGGCCACCGGCGCCTCGGTCCTCGTCTTCGGCGCCTACACCTTCATCGGCGTCTGGCAGTTCCAGGAGTCCTGCGCCAACGCGCAGACCCTCACCAACCCCGGCGCGTGCTACGAGGTGCGCGACCCGCTCGACCTCGCGGTGGTCGCCTCCGCGCTGATGGGCGCCTGCCTCGGCTTCCTGTGGTGGAACACCTCGCCGGCCAAGATCTTCATGGGCGACACCGGTTCGCTGGCGCTCGGCGGTGTGCTCGCGGGTCTCGCGATCTGCTCCCGCACCGAGCTGCTGCTCGCCATCCTCGGCGGCCTGTTCGTCCTCATCACCATGTCGGTGGTCATCCAGGTGGGCTCCTTCCGGCTGACCGGCAAGCGGGTCTTCCGGATGGCCCCGCTCCAGCACCACTTCGAACTCAAGGGCTGGTCCGAAGTGCTCGTGGTGGTCCGCTTCTGGATCATCCAGGGCATCTGCGTGATCGTCGGACTCGGCCTCTTCTACGCGGGATGGGCAGCAGAGAAGTGACCGACTGGCAGGGAAAGCGCGTCACCGTCGCCGGGCTCGGCGTCTCCGGCGTCCCGGCGGCCAAGGTGCTGCACGGGCTCGGCGCGATCGTCACGGTCGTCAACGACGGCGACGACGAGCGGGCCCGGGCACAGGCCGCCGAGCTGCGGGACCTGGGCGTCACCGTCCGCCTCGGCGACGGCGCGACCCTGCCCGAGGGCACCGAGCTGATCGTCACCGCGCCCGGCTGGAAGCCGGACAAGCCGCTGTTCACGGCGGCCCGCGAGGCGGGGGTCCCGATCTGGGGCGACGTGGAGCTGGCCTGGCGGCTGCGCCGCCCCGACTCGGCGCCCTGGCTGTGCGTGACCGGCACCAACGGCAAGACCACCACCGTGCAGATGCTGGCCTCCATCCTGAAGGCCGCCGGGCTGCGCACCGCCGCCGTCGGCAACATCGGCGTCTCGCTGCTGGACGCGGTGCTCGGCGACGAGGAGTACGACGTCCTCGCCGTGGAGCTGTCCAGCTACCAGCTGCACTGGGCGCCGTCCCTGCGCGCCCACTCCGCCGCCGTCCTCAACCTCGCCCCCGACCACCTCGACTGGCACGGCTCCATGGAGGCGTACGCCAGGGACAAGGGCCGTATCTACGAGGGCAATCGGGTCGCCTGCGTCTACAACGTGGCCGACAAGGCCACCGAGGACCTGGTGCGCGAGGCCGACGTCGAGGAGGACTGCCGCGCCATCGGCTTCACCCTCGGCACCCCCGCGCCGTCCCAACTCGGCGTCGTGGAGGGCATCCTCGTCGACCGCGCCTTCGTCGAGAACCGGCACAAGAACGCCCAGGAACTCGCGGAGGTCGCCGACGTCGACCCGCCGGCCCCGCACAACATCGCCAACGCCCTTGCCGCGGCGGCCCTCGCCCGCGCCTTCGGAGTGCCCCCGCAGGCCGTACGGGACGGGCTGCGGGCCTTCCGCCCGGACGCCCACCGCATCGCGCACGTCGCCGACGTGGACGGCGTCGCGTACGTCGACGACTCCAAGGCGACCAACACGCACGCCGCGCAGGCCTCGTTGGCCGCCTACGAGTCGATCGTGTGGATCGCGGGCGGCCTCGCCAAGGGCGCCACCTTCGACGAACTGGTCGCGAGCGCGGCGAAGCGGCTGCGCGGCGTCGTGCTGATCGGCGCCGACCGCGCGCTGATCCGCGAAGCGCTCGCGCGACACGCCCCGGAAGTACCCGTCGTCGACCTCGACCGGACCGACACTGGGGCGATGCTCGCGGCTGTCCAGGAGGCCCGGCGCCTCGCCGGGCCCGGCGACACGGTGCTGCTGGCCCCGGCCTGCGCCTCCATGGACATGTTCGTCAACTACAACCAGCGCGGTGACGCGTTCGCGGCGGCGGTCCGCGAACTCGGAGCGGGCGCCTGACGGCGGGTCTCGACCACGGCGGGTGCTTCGGGACCCTTGGGAGGGACGAGTGACTCGGATGTGGTTCCAGGCAGCCCGGTGCGGGCCCGCCGGCGGCGCGGCACGGCGACGGCCCGCCCGCCCGCCGGCCCCCGGCCTCCCGCGCGCGGCCCACAGGACACGCGGGACCGGCGCGGCCCGCGCCGGGGCGTACCGCCGCGGCCGGAGGACGGGGGCCTGCCATGCCGGGTAGCCGTACGCGCCGTCCGCCCGCGCCGCGCACGGCGCGGCCCCTCGCCGCCCCCCGCGAGAACCCGGTCACGCGGTACTACACGCGCGCCCGCAGGGCCTGGGACCGCCCGCTGACCGCCTACTACCTGATCCTCGGCGGCAGCCTGCTGATCACCGTGCTGGGCCTGGTGATGGTCTACTCGGCCTCCCAGATCACCGCGTTGCAGATGTCGCTGCCCGGCTCCTACTTCTTCCGCAAGCAGCTGCTGGCCGCCGTGATCGGCGCCGGACTGCTGTACGCGGCCTCCCGGATGCCGGTCAGGCTGCACCGCGCGCTCGCCTACCCGATCCTCGCCGGCGCCGTCTTCATGATGGCCCTGGTGCAGGTGCCCGGGATAGGGATGGCGGTCAACGGCAACCAGAACTGGATCGCGCTCGGCGGCTCCTTCCAGATTCAGCCCAGCGAGTTCGGCAAGCTCGCCCTGGTGCTGTGGGGCGCCGACCTGCTCGCCCGCAAGCAGGACAAGAAGCTGCTGGCGCAGTGGAAGCACATGCTGGTGCCGCTCGTCCCGGTGGCGTTCATGCTGCTCGGGCTGATCATGCTCGGCGGCGACATGGGCACCGCGATCATCGTCACGGCGATCCTGTTCGGGTTGCTGTGGCTGGCGGGGGCGCCCACCCGGCTGTTCGTCGGAGTGCTGGCGGTCGCCGGGGCGATCGGCGCGCTGCTGATCCAGACCAACTCCAACCGGCTGGACCGCTTCGCCTGCATCGGCGCCACGGAGATGGGCCCCGACGGCTCCTGCTGGCAGGCCGTGCACGGGATCTACGCCCTCGCGTCCGGCGGACTCTTCGGTTCCGGCCTCGGCGCGAGTGTGGAAAAATGGGGTCAACTCCCCGAAGCGCACACCGACTTCATCTTCGCCGTCACCGGTGAGGAACTGGGCCTGGCGGGGACGCTGTCGGTGCTCGCCCTCTTCGCCGCTCTAGGCTATGCGGGTATCCGCGTGGCCGGACGCACGGAGGACCCCTTCGTCAGGTATGCCGCGGGAGGCGTGACCACCTGGATCACGGCCCAGGCCGTGATCAACATGGGTGCGGTGCTCGGCCTGCTGCCGATCGCCGGAGTCCCCCTCCCGCTGTTCTCCTACGGAGGATCCGCCCTGCTGCCGACCATGTTCGCCATCGGGCTGCTGATCGCCTTCGCGCGCGACGAGCCCGCTGCGCGGGCGGCGCTTGCGATGCGGCAACCCCGCTTTGGTAGAAAGCGGGGGGCTGGGGGCTCTGCGGGGCCCCGGAGATGGAACACGATGCGACGGCGCACCTCGGCGGTGCGCTCGTCCGGAGAGCGGTGAATTTCGGTGCATGTCGTACTCGCCGGCGGGGGCACCGCGGGCCACATCGAGCCCGCGCTCGCCCTCGCGGACGCCCTGCGCAGGCAGGACCCGACCGTGGGCATCACGGCCCTGGGCACGGAGCGCGGTCTGGAGACCAGGCTGGTCCCCGAGCGGGGCTACGAGCTGGCGCTGATCCCGGCCGTACCGCTGCCCCGCAAGCCCACCCCCGAGCTGATCACCGTCCCGGGCCGGCTGCGCGGCACCATCAAGGCGGCCGAGCAGATCCTGGAGCGCACCAAGGCGGACGTCGTGGTCGGCTTCGGCGGCTATGTGGCGCTGCCCGGCTATCTGGCCGCCAAGCGGCTCGGCGTGCCGATCGTCATCCACGAGGCCAACGCCCGCCCCGGCCTCGCCAACAAGATCGGTTCGCGGTACGCCGCGCAGGTCGCCGTCGCCACGCCGGACAGCAAGCTGCGCAACGCCCGCTACATCGGCATCCCGCTGCGGCACTCCATCGCCACCCTGGACCGGGCCGCCGCCCGCCCCGAGGCGCGCGCGATGTTCGGGCTCGACCCGAACCTGCCGACCCTGCTCGTCTCCGGCGGCTCGCAGGGCGCGCGCCGTCTGAACGAGGTCGTGCAGCAGGTCGCGCCGTGGCTGCAGCAGGCCGGGATCCAGATCCTGCACGCGGTCGGCCCGAAGAACGAACTGCCGCAGGTGCACCAGATGCCGGGGATGCCCCCTTACATCCCGGTAAGTTACCTGGACCGGATGGACCTCGCGTACGCCGCGGCCGACATGATGCTCTGCCGCGCGGGCGCGATGACCGTCGCCGAACTCTCCGCCGTCGGACTCCCGGCCGCCTACGTCCCGCTGCCCATCGGCAACGGCGAGCAGCGGCTGAACGCCCAGCCGGTGGTCAAGGCCGGCGGCGGCCTGCTGGTCGACGACGCGGAACTCACCCCCGAGTGGGTGCAGCAGAACGTCCTGCCCGTGCTCGCCGACCCGCACCGGCTGTACGAGATGTCCCGCGCCGCCGCCGAGTTCGGCCGCCGGGACGCCGACCAGCTGCTGGTCGGCATGGTGTACGAGGCGATCGCCGCCCACCGTGCACACCAGTAGGGGGTGTCTCGTCGGTCAGGCCGGATCAGCGAGCGGTGCCAGGCGCCGGGAGCCCGGCATGATCGGCGAGGCACGCCCAAGGAACCGTATGTCGATGTGAGCGGAAGGCAGGGAGCGTGGCCGGACCCACCACCGCCGAGCGCGGTGCGCGCCAGCAGGAGTCGTCCGGCCCGCCTCCCGCCCGGCGGCCGCGGCTGCCCGCGCTCCGCACCCTCATCGCCCTGGCCGTCGCCCTGGCGCTGCTCGGCGCGGGCGGCGGCTGGGTGCTGTACGGCTCGCAGTGGCTGCGGCTGGAGGAGGTCTCCGTCTCCGGTACCCGGGTGCTCACCCCGGCGCAGGTGCGCGAGGCGGCCGACGCGCCCCTCGGGGCTCCGCTGGCCTCCGTCGACACGGGGGCCATGGAGAACCGGCTGCGCCGGAAATTGCCCCGAATTGCCGCCGTTGATGTGGTCCGTTCCTGGCCGCAGGGAATCGGGCTAAAAGTAACCGAGCGCACTCCGGTTCTGCTGGTGAAAAAGGGCGGGAAGTTCGTGGAAGTGGACAAGGGAGGCGTCCGTTTCGCCACGGTTTCTCACGCCCCGAAAGGCGTTCCCCTTCTCGAATTGAGGCCGTCGCGGTCCCGTTCCGCCGCGGCCAGCCTGCGCCGCTTCGGGGAGGGACGGCTGGTCCGGGAGGCGGTCCGGGTGGCCGGGGCGCTGCCGGAGGCGGTCGCGCACCGCACCCGGGCGGTCAAGGTGCGTTCCTACGACGACATCTCGCTGACGTTGACGGACGGGCGCACCGTGGCCTGGGGGAGCGGCGAGAAGGGGGCCGCGAAGGCCCGTACCCTCACCGCTCTGCTGAAAGCGGCCCCGTCCGCGCGGCACTTCGACGTCAGCGTCCCCACCGCCCCCGCGTCATCGGGGAGTTGACGCACATCCGCGCAGGCCAGCACCCTGGTTGGGCACCGCTATGGCTGATCACATAGGGTGAAAAGAAAAACGGGAGGTTCGGCGTGTTCGTTGAACGTGCGCCACTTGTCGACTTAGTGTCCTGTTCAGAAGACTCCAGGGAACAGACACACTGGTAACCCTAAACTTCAACGTTAGGGTTCGGGTCGGCGATACGGACCGTCCCATTCGGCATCAGTCGTCGGATCGCGCGGGCGCAGTGCCCACGCCGGTACGGCGACACGTAACTCGAGGCGAGAGGCCTTCGACGTGGCAGCACCGCAGAACTACCTCGCAGTCATCAAAGTCATCGGTGTCGGCGGCGGTGGTGTCAATGCCATCAACCGGATGATCGAGGTCGGTCTCAAGGGCGTCGAGTTCATCGCCATCAACACCGACGCGCAAGCTCTGTTGATGAGCGACGCCGACGTCAAGCTGGACGTCGGCCGTGAACTCACCCGCGGACTCGGCGCCGGAGCCAACCCGGCCGTCGGCCGCAAGGCCGCCGAGGACCACCGCGAGGAGATCGAGGAGGTCCTCAAGGGGGCCGACATGGTCTTCGTGACGGCCGGTGAAGGCGGCGGCACCGGCACCGGCGGCGCGCCCGTCGTGGCCAACATCGCACGCTCCCTCGGCGCGCTCACCATCGGCGTGGTCACGCGCCCGTTCACCTTCGAGGGACGGCGCCGCGCGAACCAGGCCGAGGACGGCATCGCCGAGCTGCGCGAAGAGGTCGACACCCTCATCGTCATCCCGAACGACCGCCTGCTGTCCATCTCGGACCGCCAGGTCTCGGTCCTCGACGCCTTCAAGTCGGCGGACCAGGTCCTGCTCTCCGGCGTTCAGGGCATCACCGACCTCATCACCACCCCCGGCCTGATCAACCTGGACTTCGCCGACGTCAAGTCGGTCATGTCCGAGGCCGGCTCGGCCCTCATGGGCATCGGCTCGGCCCGCGGCGACGACCGCGCGGTGGCCGCGGCCGAGATGGCGATCTCCTCCCCGCTGCTGGAGGCGTCCATCGACGGCGCCCGCGGCGTGCTGCTCTCCATCTCCGGCGGCTCCGACCTCGGCCTGTTCGAGATCAACGAGGCGGCCCAGCTGGTCAGCGAGGCCGCCCACCCCGAGGCGAACATCATCTTCGGCGCGGTCATCGACGACGCCCTCGGCGACGAGGTGCGGGTCACCGTGATCGCGGCCGGCTTCGACGGCGGCCAGCCGCCGGCCCGCCGGGACAACGTCCTCGGCTCGGCCTCCTCGGCCCCGGCCCGCCGCGAGGAGCCCGCTCCGCCGGCGCGGCAGCCGGAGAGCCGCCCGTCCTTCGGCTCGCTGGGCAGCGTCACGCCGAAGGAGGAGCCGGAGCCCGCGCCGGAGCCGGTGAACGACATCCCGGTCGCCCCGCCGGTCACCCCGGCGCCGCGGACCTACACGGACAGCGCGGCCGAGGAGCTGGACGTACCGGACTTCCTGAAGTGATAGGACAGCGCGAGAGCGTGAGCGGCGCGCACTTCGCCTTCACCGACCGGTGGGGCGGGGTGAGCGCCGCTCCGTATGAGGAGCTCAACCTCGGCGGCGCGGTCGGTGACGACCCGGCCGCCGTGACGGCCAACCGGGAGCTGGCGGCGAAGACGCTGGGCCTCGACCCGGCCCGGGTGGTCTGGATGAACCAGGTGCACGGCAACGACGTGGCGGTGGTCGACGGACCGTGGGCCTCGGCCGCCGACATCCCGTCGGTGGACGCGGTGGTCACCGCCCGCCGGGGACTCGCCCTCGCCGTGCTCACCGCCGACTGCACCCCCGTGCTGCTGGCCGACCCGGTCGCCGGGGTGGCGGCCGCCGCCCACGCGGGCCGGCCGGGAATGGTCGCGGGGGTCGTCCCCGCCGCCGTCCGGGCCATGACCGCACTCGGCGCCGCGCCCTCCCGGATCGTCGCCCGCACCGGACCCGCCGTCTGCGGCCGGTGCTACGAGGTGCCGGAGGCGATGCGCGCCGAGGTGGCCGCCGTCGAGCCGGCGGCGCACGCCGTCACCAGCTGGGGCACTCCGGCGGTCGACGTGACCGCGGGGGTGCACGCGCAGCTCGAACGGCTGGGGGTGTGCGACCGGGCGCAGTCGCCGGTGTGCACGCTGGAGTCGCACGACCACTTCTCGTACCGCCGCGACCGCACCACCGGTCGGCTGGCGGGCTATGTCTGGCTGGACTGATGGGGCATGACGGACCGTAGGGACGAACTCGCCGGAAACCTGGCGCGGGTCGAGGAGCGCATCGCCGCGGCCTGCGCGGCGGCCGGCCGCAAGCGTGAAGAGGTGACCCTGATCGTGGTCACCAAGACCTATCCCGCCGACGATGTGCGGATCCTGTCGGAGCTCGGTGTGCGCCATGTCGCCGAGAACCGTGACCAGGACGCGGCCCCCAAGGCCGCCATCTGTTCGGATCTGCCCCTTTCCTGGCACTTCGTCGGTCAGTTGCAGACCAACAAGGTCCGATCTGTGATCGGTTACGCGGATGTGGTGCAGTCCGTCGACCGCGCCCGGCTGGTGACGACCCTGTCCAAGGAGGCGGTACGCGCCGGGCGCGAGATCGGCTGCCTCGTGCAGGTCGCCTTCGACGCGGGGGCGAGCGGCCGGGGCGAGCGGGGCGGCGTGGCGCCCGAGGGGATCGGGGAGTTGGCGGACCTGGTCGCCGGCTCGCCCGGGCTGCGGCTCGCCGGGCTGATGACCGTCGCACCTCTGACCGGGGAGTACGCCGGTCGCCAACAGGCGGTGTTCGAGCGGTTGATGGATTTGTCGACCGACCTGCGCCGGGCCCATCCGGCTGCGAACATGGTCTCGGCAGGGATGAGCGCGGACCTCGAACAGGCCGTGGCCGCCGGAGCGACACATGTACGCGTCGGCACCGCGGTACTCGGAGTCCGCCCCAGGCTCGGGTAACGTCGCCAGGAAGTCGGACCACAGCAGAAAATATGGTCATTGCCGTCGAAGGGCGGACATAACGACCTCGTGGATCGCAGGGACTTGGCAGTCGTGAGCCGATCCACCACAGAGCGGAGGACTCAGAGCATGGCCGGCGCGATGCGCAAGATGGCGGTCTACCTCGGCCTCGTGGAGGACGATGGGTACGACGGCCGGGGATTCGATCCCGACGACGACTTCGAGCCCGAACTGGACCCGGAGCCCGAGCGGGATCACCGACGGCACGAACCGTCCCACCAGTCGCATGGTTCACATCAGCCCCAGAGGGAAGAATCGGTGCGAGTGGTGCATCCGCCCACGCCCCGCGAGCCGGTGGCGCACTCCGCTTCGCTACCCGCGGAATCGAGTCGCCCCGCGCGCATCGCGCCCGTGGCATCCATCACACAAGAACGCGCAAGCCTGGAGAAGAACGCACCGGTGATCATGCCCAAGGTCGTGTCGGAACGAGAGCCTTACCGGATCACCACGCTTCACCCGCGGACCTACAACGAGGCCCGTACCATCGGGGAACACTTCCGTGAGGGCACCCCGGTGATCATGAACTTGACTGAGATGGACGACACAGACGCGAAGCGACTTGTCGACTTTGCGGCCGGTCTGGTGTTTGGTCTTCACGGCAGCATCGAGCGGGTGACGCAGAAGGTGTTCCTGTTGTCGCCTGCTAACGTCGATGTCACGGCGGAGGACAAGGCCCGCATCGCAGAGGGCGGGTTCTTCAACCAGAGCTGAGACGCACGACCGGAAAAAGCGGTACAAAGCAGTACCACAGCACGGGAAACAGGGGAGAGGGAAGCACGGGCATGAGCGTGGTCCTGGATGTCGTCTACATCGCGCTGATGTGCTTCCTCATCGTGCTCATCTTCCGGTTGGTCATGGACTACGTCTTCCAGTTCGCCCGCTCGTGGCAACCCGGCAAGGCGATGGTGGTCGTTCTGGAGGCCACCTACACTGTCACTGATCCACCGCTCAAGCTTCTGCGGCGGTTCATTCCGCCGCTGCGTCTCGGGGGCGTGGCGCTCGACCTGTCCTTCTTCGTACTGATGATCATCGTCTACATCCTGATCTCGATCGTGAGCCGGCTGTGAGCGATGTGACCTACCGTCTTGCCGAATGCCGACGACTACGTTGAGGTGAAGAGATGCCGTTGACCCCCGAGGACGTGCGGAACAAGCAGTTCACGACCGTCCGCCTCCGAGAAGGCTATGACGAGGACGAGGTCGATGCCTTCCTCGACGAGGTCGAAGCCGAACTGACCCGTCTGCTCCGCGAGAACGAGGATCTGCGCGCGAAGCTGGCCGCGGCCACCCGCGCCGCCGCGCAGAACCAGCAGAACATGCGCAAGCCGCAGGAGCAGCAGGACCAGCAGCAGCCTCCGCAGGGCATGCCGCAGCAGGGCATGCGAGGTCCCGGCGCTCCGGTGCCCGCCGGCATATCGGGCCCGCCGCAGCAGCAGATGGGCGGCCCCATGGGTGGCCCGCCCCAGCTGCCGAGCGGTGCCCCGCAGCTGCCCGCCGGCCCCGGCGGTCAGGGTCCGCAGGGTCCCGGCCCGATGGGCCAGGGTCCGATGGGCCAGGGTGGCCCCATGCAGGGCCAGATGGGCCCCGGTCCGATGGGCGGCCCCATGGGCGGTCCGATGGGCGGCCCCGGTCAGGGCCCCGGTGGCGACAGCGCCGCCCGTGTCCTGTCGCTGGCCCAGCAGACCGCCGACCAGGCGATCGCGGAGGCCCGCTCCGAGGCCAACAAGATCGTCGGCGAGGCCCGTTCGCGCGCCGAGGGTCTGGAGCGGGACGCCCGTGCCAAGGCCGACGCCCTGGAGCGGGACGCGCAGGAGAAGCACCGTGTCGCGATGGGCTCCCTGGAGTCCGCCCGCGCCACGCTGGAGCGCAAGGTCGAGGACCTGCGCGGCTTCGAGCGCGAGTACCGCACGCGCCTGAAGTCGTACCTGGAGTCGCAGCTGCGTCAGCTGGAGACCCAGGCCGACGACTCGCTGGCCCCGCCGCGCAGCCCGGCGACCGCGTCCCTCCCGCCGTCCCCGGCGCCTTCCATGGCCCCGGCCGGCGCGAGCGCCCCGTCGTACGGCGGCAACCAGTCGATGGGTGGCGCGCCGAGCCCGTCCGCTCCCTCCTACGGCGGCCAGCAGCAGATGTCGCCGGCCATGACCCAGCCGATGGCCCCGGTCCGGCCGCAGGGTCCGTCGCCGATGGGTCAGGCTCCCTCGCCGATGCGCGGGTTCCTGATCGACGAGGACGACAACTGACAGCGCGTAGTACGGCGTAGCCGTCGGCAGCGTTCAGGGCGGGGCCCCGGATTCCGATCCGGGGCCCCGCCCTTTTGCCCGCCCTTTCTCCGCCCTAGGGGGTGTCCGCCGATCATGCCGGGCTCCCGGCGCCTGGCACCGCGCCTCGCCGCGTTGTCGTCGGTCGCCGACTCCCCCACGCTCGGCTGCGCTCGCGCGGGGGCACCCCCATCGCGTCGACTCCCTGCTCCGCCTTGCGATGCGCGGCACCAGACGCCGCTCGCTGATCCGGCCTGATCGACGAGACACCCTCTGGTGCCTGCCCGTTCGCTCGTCCTTCCGGGTGAGCGCCCCGGGTTGCCACGGGGCGCTCGGAGTCACGTAGGGTGCTCGGGGGCGCGTAGCGCAGAGGCAGGCGCACCTCGACGACAGTCGGGGGCACGCCGGTTCGAACCCGGCCCGCCCCGGTCCGCTCGTCGCCCTTCCGTGAACTGTGACGACGGGCGACGCGGAAAGGCCCGGCCCCCCTCGCGGGGGACCGGGCCTTTCTGTGTGTGCCCTACGCCTTGCGCAGGCGGAAGGTCAGGGACAGGCCCTCGTCGGTGAACGGCTCGCCGTAGCCGGAGTCGTCCGCCTCGCCCTGGGTGAAGTCCGTGGCCAGCACCTCGTCGGCGATCAGCGCGGAGTGCTCGGTCAGGGCCGCGACGACCGCCGGGTCGGTGGCCGTCCAGCGCAGCGCGATCCGGTCGGCCACGTCGAGGCCGCTGTTCTTGCGGGCCTCCTGGATCAGCCGGATCGCGTCACGGGCGAGGCCCGCCCGGCGCAGCTCCTCGGTGATCTCCAGGTCGAGGGCGACCGTGGCACCCGCGTCCGACGCCACCGACCAGCCCTCGCGCGGCGTCTCGGTGATGATCACCTCGTCCGGGGCGAGGGAGATGGTCTCGCCGTCGACCTCCACGGAGGCGTTGCCCTCGCGCAGCGCCAGCGACAGCGCCGCCGCGTCGGCGTTCGCGATCGCCTTGGCCACGTCCTGGACCCGCTTGCCGAACCGCTTGCCCAGCGCGCGGAAGTTGGCCTTGGCCGTGGTGTCGACCAGGGAGCCGCCGACCTCGCTGAGCGACGCCAGCGCCTCGACGTTCAGCTCCTCGGTGATCTGGGTGTGCAGCTCGGGATCCAGCGCCTCGAAGCCGGTCGCCGCGATCAGCGCGCGCTTGAGCGGCTGACGCGTCTTGACGCCGGACTCCGCGCGGGTGGCCCGGCCCAGCTCCACCAGGCGGCGCACCAGCACCATCTGCCGCGACAGCTCCGGGTCGATCGCGCCGAGGTCGGCCTCCGGCCAGGACGCCAGGTGCACCGACTCCGCCGCGCCCGGGGTGACCGGGACGATCAGGTCCTGCCAGACCCGCTCGGTGATGAACGGGGTCAGCGGGGCCATCAGCTTGGTGACCGTCTCGACGACCTCGTGCAGGGTGCGCAGCGCGGCCTTGTCGCCCTGCCAGAAGCGGCGGCGGGAGCGGCGGACGTACCAGTTGGACAGGTCGTCGACGAACGCGGACAGCAGCTTGCCGGCGCGCTGGGTGTCGTACGCCTCCAGCGCCTGGGTCACCTGGTCGGTGAGCGCGTGCAGCTCGGACAGCAGCCAGCGGTCCAGCAGCGGGCGGTCGGCCGGGGCCGGGTCGGCCTCGGAGGGCGCCCAGTTCGACGTGCGCGCGTACAGGGCCTGGAAGGCGACCGTGTTCCAGTAGGTGAGCAGCGTCTTGCGCACCACCTCCTGGATGGTGCCGTGGCCGACGCGGCGGGCCGCCCACGGGGAGCCGCCGGCCGCCATGAACCAGCGCACCGCGTCGGCGCCGTGCTGGTCCATCAGCGGGATCGGCTGGAGGATGTTGCCCAGGTGCTTGGACATCTTCCGGCCGTCCTCGGCGAGGATGTGGCCGAGGCAGACGACGTTCTCGTACGACGACTTGTCGAAGACGAGCGTGCCGACGGCCATCAGCGTGTAGAACCAGCCGCGGGTCTGGTCGATGGCCTCGGAGATGAACTGCGCCGGGTACCGGCTCTCGAACAGCTCCTTGTTCTTGTACGGGTAGCCCCACTGCGCGAACGGCATCGAGCCCGAGTCGTACCAGGCGTCGATGACCTCGGGCACGCGCACCGCGTCGAGGGAGCAGCCCTCGTGGGTGCAGGTGAAGGTGACGTCGTCGATGAACGGGCGGTGCGGGTCCAGGCCGGACTGGTCGGTGCCGGTCAGCTCGGTCAGCTCCGCGCGGGAGCCGACGCAGGTGAGGTGGCCCTCCTCGCAGCGCCAGATGGGCAGCGGGGTGCCCCAGTAGCGGTTGCGGGACAGCGCCCAGTCGATGTTGTTGTTCAGCCAGTCGCCGAAGCGGCCGTGCTTGACCGTGTCCGGGAACCAGTTGGTCCTGTCGTTCTCCTGGAGCAGACGGTCCTTGATCGCCGTCGTGCGGATGTACCAGGACGGCTGCGCGTAGTAGAGCAGCGCGGTGTGGCAGCGCCAGCAGTGCGGGTAGCTGTGCTCGTACGGCAGGTGCTTGAAGAGCAGGCCGCGGGCGCCGAGGTCCTCGGTGAGGGCCTCGTCGGCCTTCTTGAAGAAGACGCCGCCGACCAGGGGCAGGTTCTCCTCGAAGGTGCCGTCCTGGCGGACCGGGTTCACCATCGGCAGGCCGTAGGCGCGGCACACCCTGAGGTCGTCCTCACCGAAGGCGGGGGACTGGTGGACCAGACCCGTGCCGTCCTCGGTGGTGACGTAGTCGGCGTTGACCACGAAGTGGGCCTCGGCCGGGAACGCGACCAGCTCGAACGGGCGCTGGTACGTCCAGCGCTCCATCTCGGCGCCGGTGAAGGTCTGGCCGGTGGTCTCCCAGCCCTCGCCGAGGGCCTTGGCGACCAGCGGCTCGGCGACGACCAGCTTCTCCTCGCCGTTGGTCGCCACGACGTAGGTGACCTCGGGGTGGGCGGCGACGGCGGTGTTGGAGACCAGGGTCCACGGGGTGGTCGTCCACACCAGCAGGGCGGCCTCGCCGGCGAGCGGGCCGGAGGTCAGCGGGAAGCGGACGTAGACCGAGGGGTCGACGACCGTCTCGTAGCCCTGGGCCAGCTCGTGGTCGGACAGCCCGGTGCCGCAGCGGGGGCACCAGGGGGCGACGCGGTGGTCCTGGACCAGCAGGCCCTTGTTGAAGATCTCCTTCAGCGACCACCAGACCGACTCGATGTACTCGGGGTCCATCGTGCGGTACGCGTCGTCGAGGTCGACCCAGTAGCCCATGCGGGTCGTCAGCTCGGCGAAGGCGTCGGTGTGGCGGGTCACGGACTCGCGGCACCGGGCGTTGAACTCGGCGATGCCGAACGCCTCGATGTCCTGCTTGCCGGAGAAGCCCAGCTCCTTCTCGACCGCCAGCTCGACCGGCAGGCCGTGGCAGTCCCAGCCCGCCTTGCGGGCCACGTGGTAGCCGCGCATGGTGCGGAAGCGGGGGAAGACGTCCTTGAAGACGCGGGCCTCGATGTGGTGGGCGCCGGGCATGCCGTTGGCGGTGGGCGGACCCTCGTAGAACACCCATTCCGGGCGGCCCTGGGACTGCTCCAGGCTCTTGGCAAAGATCTTCTGCTCGCGCCAGAACTCGAGCACCGCGTGCTCGAGCGCGGGCAGGTCGACCTGGGCGGGCACCTGGCGGTACGTCGGCGCTGTCGTCATCAGCGATCTTCCTCCGGCGGACTTGCTGCCTTCCGTCGGAGGGACGAGAGCTACGTCATTCCTGCGCCGCCTTCGGCGCGCTCCCGCGGTACCACCCTCCTTGGCCCTCCGGCGCGGGTCGTGCGCCGGTGAGCCCCCTCATTGGGGTCGCGAAGCCGGTTCTACTCACCGCGGCGGGCTGGGCTGCGGCTTTCTTCCGGCGGCTCCGGGGTGATCTTCACGACGCGCTCGCCCCCGGGCTTCCACCGTCCCCGGGTCGCTCTGGGCTGCGTACGCCGCTACTCGTCCCCATCCACGCTTCTCGCTCCGCCCAGTGTACGGCGCCCCACGGACAGCGGCCGACCGGTTTTGCGGCGGCCGGGCCACGCCGCCGGGGATGACCCGAATGGTCACGTGCGCGGGCCGGATCCGGGGAAGTCCGGCCGGGCGGCATACCCGGCCGGGAGCTGGGCACAACGCATGCATGCCGGTCGCGCGGGGGGCGCGGGGCGGGCGAATCGGGCGGCGTGCCCCGTTGCCGCGGGACTCGAGTCGATTTATCGTCCCAGCACGATTCGCGAGCAAGATCACAATATGTGAAGGGGCCGCGGCCATGGCGAAGAAGACCGCCGTACAGCAGTCGGCGTCCGGCAGGCCCACAGGCGCCAGTGCCTCCGGCGGTGCGGCCAAGGACGTGAGCGGGAAGAAGGGCGCCCGGGGGACGGCGGCGGTCGCGAAACGCGCGGTGAACGCGGTGAAGGCGGTGCGCGGGGAGGGCGCGGGGGCGACGGCGGGTGCGGGGGCCAAGACCGCTGCGCGGGCGACTGCGGGTGCGGGGGCGGGGGCCGGGAAAGGGACGGCCGCGAAGAAGGCGGCTGTGAAGACCTCTGCGGCGAAGACCACCGCCGTGAAGAGCACCGCGGCGAAGAAGGCCGCGGCCAAGAAGGTGACGGCCAAGAAGGCGACTGCGAAGAGGGCGGCTGCGAAGAAGGCCGTGGACGAGAAGGCGGCTGCGACGAAGACGACCGCCAAGAAGGTGGCCGCCGACAAGGCGGTGACCAAGAAGGTGGCCGCCGGGAAGGCTGTGCCCGGGACGGCGGTCGGGAAGAAGGCGGCGGCGAAGAAGACGGTGGTGGCCGGGGCGGCGGCCGAGGAGCCGCCCCCGCTGGAGACGGCCGCCCACGTGGCCGTACCCGGCAAGACGGCAGCCAAGAAGGCCGCAGCCGGGAAGACCGCTGCCAAGAAGACCGCTGCCAAGAAGACCGCTGCCAAGGAAACGGCGGCTAAGGAAGTGGCGGCGAAGGAAACGGCGGCCAAGAGAACGGCAGGCGAGAAGTCCGCGGCCGAACGCCGCAAGACCGAGGTCAGGAAGGCCGCGGACAAGAAGGCCGCGGCCGGGAAGGAACCGCGCGGGGAGGTGGCGGGTGCCGGCGGGGAAGCCGGTGGTGTGACGGGTCCCGTCGAAGGCGGGGCCGGGAAGAGTACGGCGAAGAAGGCGGGCGCGGCCGAGGCCGCGAAGCAGACGGGAGCCACGACGGTGGTTGCGAAGAAGACTCCTGGCACGGCCCCGGCGGCCCAGACCGCCGTTCCCAAGGCACGTGTCGCCGCGGCGGAGCCCGGCGACCTGGCGGTGCGCCCCGGTGAGGACCCCTGGACCCCCGAGGAGGTCGAGGAGGCCCGCGCGGAGCTGTCGGGCGAGATGGAGCGGCTGAGCACCGAGATCGCCTCCTCGGAGGCGTCCCTGGTGGGCCTGATGCGCGACTCCGGGGACGGCGCCGGCCAGGACGAGGCGGACACCGGCAGCAAGAACATCACGCGCGAGCACGAACTGGCGCTCGCCGCCAACGCGCGCGAGATGCTGACCCAGACCGAGCGCGCCCTGCAGCGCCTGGACGCGGGCACCTACGGCCTGTGCGAGAACTGCGGCAACCCGATCGGCAAGGCGAGGATGCAGGCCTTCCCGCGCGCCACCCTGTGCGTGGAGTGCAAGCAGAAGCAGGAACGCCGGTACTGATCGGGGCGGAAGGCGTGCCGTACCCTCGTCCTCAGTCAGGTACCTAGGCTGAGGGACTCACGTGGCAGAGGCGGAGCGCATCATCGGTACGCCGGACAAACCGGACGCGGCGCGGGGCGAGGAACCGGAGCGGCCGGGCGTCGACGACACCGGCGCCGGCGGGACGGGCGACGGCGCCCTCGGCGACGCCGGCACCGGGGCCGAGTCCGGGGCCGCTCCCGCGCGGCCCCGCGGCAAGCGGCGGATCGCGGTGCTGTTCGCGGTCGCCGCCATCGCCTACGTCCTCGACCTGGTCAGCAAGATAATCGTGGTCGAGAAGCTGGAGCACCAGGAGCCGATCGAGATCGTCGGCGACTGGCTGCGGTTCGAGGCGATCCGCAACGCGGGCGCGGCCTTCGGCTTCGGCGAGGCCTTCACCGTGATCTTCACGGTGATCGCGGCGGCCGTGATCGTGGTCATCGCCCGCCTCGCCCGCAAGCTCTACAGCCTGCCCTGGGCGGTCGCGCTCGGCCTGCTGCTGGGCGGCGCGCTCGGCAACCTCACCGACCGGATCTTCCGCTCGCCGGGCGTCTTCGAGGGCGCCGTCGTGGACTTCATCGCGCCCAAGCACTTCGCCGTCTTCAACCTCGCCGACTCGGCGATCGTGTGCGGCGGCATCCTGATCGTGCTGCTGTCCTTCAAGGGCCTCGACCCGGACGGGACCGTCCACAAGGACTAGCCGGGGACCGGCCGCCGCCGAGGGCGCGCGTTCGGGACTGTCTCACCCGTCCGGCATACTCGACGGGTGAGCACGATTCCCGAGATCCGTACCCTGCCCGTGCCCGACGGCCTGGAGGGCGAGCGCGTCGACGCCGCCATCTCCCGCATGTTCGGCTTCTCCCGTACGAAGGCCGCGGAGCTGGCCGCGGCGGGCAAGGTGCTGGTCGACGGCGCGGTCGTCGGCAAGTCCGAGCGGGTGCGCGGCGGCGCCTGGCTGGAGGTCGAGATGCCGCAGGCCGCCGCGCCCGTGCAGGTCGTGGCGGAGCCCGTCGAGGGCATGGAGATCGTGCACGACGACGATGACGTGGTCGTCATCGTCAAGCCGGTCGGTGTCGCCGCCCACCCCAGCCCCGGCTGGACCGGCCCCACGGTCATCGGCGGCCTCGCCGCCGCCGGCTACCGGATCTCGACCTCCGGCGCCGCCGAGCGCCAGGGCATCGTGCACCGCCTGGACGTCGGCACCTCGGGCCTGATGGTCGTGGCGAAGTCGGAGTACGCGTACACGTCGCTGAAGCGCCAGTTCAAGGAGCGCACGGTCGACAAGCGCTACCACACGCTGGTCCAGGGCCACCCCGACCCGACCAGCGGCACCATCGACGCCCCCATCGGCCGCCACCCCAACCACGACTACAAGTGGGCGGTCACCGCCGAGGGCAAGCCCTCCGTCACGCACTACGACCTCATCGAGGCGTTCCGCGCGGCCTCCCTGCTCGACGTGAAGCTGGAGACCGGCCGCACCCACCAGATCCGTGTGCACATGTCCGCGCACCGCCACCCCTGCGTCGGCGACCTGACGTACGGCGCCGACCCGACGCTGGCCAAGCGGCTGCGGCTGACCCGGCAGTGGCTGCACGCCGTCCGCCTGGGCTTCGAGCACCCGGGCAGCGGCGAGTGGGTCGAGTTCGCCTGCGACTACCCCGAGGACCTCCAGCAGGCGCTGGACCAGGTCCGCGAGGAGACCTACGGATGATCCCGCCCACCCCGGCGGACCCGGCCACTCCGCCGCCGTACACCGTCCGCGTCGCCGAGGAGCCCGGCGACCGCGAGGCGTGCTTCGCGGTGCGCAAGCAGGTCTTCGTCGCCGAGCAGGGCGTCCCGGAGGACATCGAGTACGACGCGTACGACGCCGTCGCGCTGCATGTGCTCGCCGTGCGGGAGGACGGGGCGCCGCTGGGCACCGGGCGGCTGCTGTACGGCGAGAGCGCCGCGGAACGCACCGGCGGCGACCCGTCCGTGGGCGCCCTGGGGCGGCTCGCGGTGCTGCCGGACGCGCGCGGGCTGGGCATCGGCGTGGCGCTGGTCCGGGCGATCGAGGACGCGGCCCGCGCGCGGGGCCTCACGGCGGTCGACCTGCACGCGCAGACGCACGCGCTGGGCTTCTACGAGCGGCTGGGCTACGAGGCGTACGGCCCGGAGTACCTGGAGGCCGGGATTCCGCACCGGGCGATGCGGCGCGCGCTCTAGGGCTAGGGGGTGTCTCGCCGATCATGCCGGGCTCCCGGTGCCTGGCACCGCGCCTCGCCGCGTTGTCGTCGCCTCGCCGACTGCCCCACGCTCGGCTGCGCTCGCGCGGGGGCACCCCCATCGCGTCGACTCCCTCCTCCGCCTTGCGATGCACGGCACCAGACGCCGCTCGCCGATCCGGCCTGATCGGCGAGACACCCCCTGGCATCGGCCGGCGCGTGGCACCCTGGAGCCGGGGGGCCTTGATCGTCCAGACCGTCGAAAGCGCTGAGCGTGGATCAGTTGGCCCTGCTGTTCGTGCTCCTGCTCGGGGCCGTGGTGTCCGTACCGGTCGGGGAGCGGCTGCGGCTGCCCGCGCCGGTCCTGATGACCCTCCTCGGTATCGTGCTGGCGCTGCCCGACTTCGTGCCGAACGTCGACATCCCGCCGGAGCTGATCCTCCCGTTGCTGCTGCCGCCGCTGCTCTACGCGGCCGTTCGGCGCACCTCCTGGCGGCAGTTCGCGGCGAACAGACGGCCGATCTTCCTGCTCGCCGTGGCACTGGTGTTCGTCACCATGCTCTGTGTGGGCGCCGTCGCCCACGCCATCGTGCCGGGGCTGCCGATCGCCGCCGCCCTCGCGCTCGGGGCGCTGGTCGCCCCGCCCGACCCGGTCGCCGCGACCGCCGTCGCCGGGCAGCTCGGACTGCCGCGCCGGCTGGTGTCGATCCTGGAGGGCGAGGGGCTGTTCAACGACGTGACGGCCATCGTGCTCTACCACGTGGCGATCGCCGCCGTGGTCAGCGGCACTTTCTCGCCCTGGCAGGCCGGACTCGACCTGGTGCTGTCCGCAGTGGTCGCGGTCCTGGCGGGGCTGGTGCTCGGGTGGGGCGCGAACCGGCTCATGACCCTGCTGGACGACGCCACCCTGCAGATCGGGCTGACCCTGCTGATGCCGTACGCCGCCTATGTGCTCGCCGAGGAGCTGCACGGCTCCGGGGTGCTGGCCGTGCTCACCGCCGCGCTGTTCCTCGCCGAGTACGCCACCGACGCCGACGACGTGATGACCCGGCTCGCCGGGCACACCTTCTGGGACGTCGTCGACACCCTCGTCACCGGGGTCGCCTTCGGGCTCATCGGCCTGGAACTGCACAACGCGATCCGCACCGCGTCCGGACGCTGGGGCGAGATGCTGGGCTGGGCGGCGGCGATCGCGGGGGTCGTGATCCTGGTGCGGCTGCTGTGGCTGCTCCCCGCGACCTGGCTGACCAAACGGCTGCACGCGCGGCGTGACGACGAGGACATCCCGATGAGCTGGCGGGAGACCGTCGTCATGTGGTGGGCCGGGATGCGCGGGGTGGCCTCGGTGGCGCTGGCGCTGGCCATCCCGCTGAGGACCGGCGACGGGTCGCCGTTCCCCGACCGCGACGAGATCGTGTTCATCGCGTTCGGCGTGATCATGGCGACGCTGGTGCTCCAGGGGCTGACGCTGCCCTGGCTGGTGCGGCGGCTCGGCGTCCAGGCCGACACCGGGCGGGAGAAGGAGCCGGAGAAGGCGCTGGCCGCGCGGGCGGCCAAGGCGGCCAAGCGGCGGCTGCGGGAGATCGAGCAGGTCGAGGAGCTGCCCGAGGAGCTGTCCGAGCGGATGCTGCGGCGGGCCTTCGAGATCGGTGTGCGGATCAGCCCCGACCTCGGCGAGGAGGAGCGGATGGAGGCGCACGCCCAGCGCGCCCAGCGGATGCGGCGGGTGCGGCGCATCGAGGGGGAGATGCTGAGCGCCGCCAGGCACGAGGTCCTGGCGGCGCGCAGCGAACCGGGATCGGATCCCGAGGTGGTGGACCGGGTGCTGCGCCAGCTGGACGTGCGCAGCCTGCGCTGAGCCGGCCGCTCAGCCGCTCCGGTCCGCGCGGGGTGACTCCACCGCGCGGCGCTTCGGCACCCCGTCGGGGGAGGTGCGGGGGCCCGGCGGGCGGCCCGGCGGCAGCAGGGCGTCGGCGGTGTTGACCCGCGGCAGGGCGTACGGGTGCTCGCGGACCAGCCAGTCGATCATCCGCTCGCGGACCGTGACCCGCACCGTCCACACGTCGTCGGCGTCCTTCGCGGTCATCAGCGCCCGTACCTCGATGGTGTTGGGCGTGGTGTCGGTGACCGACAGGTCGTAGGCGCGCCCGTCCCAGGCCGGGCACTCGCGCAGCAGGTCGCGGAGCTTGTCGCGCATCGCCTCCACCGGCGCGGAGTGGTCCAGGTGCCAGAAGACGACACCGGTCATCTGCGGGGTGCCGCGCGACCAGTTCTCGAACGGCTTGGAGGTGAAGTACGACACCGGCATCGTGACCCGGCGCTCGTCCCACGTCCGCACCGTCAGATAGGTCAGGGTGATCTCCTCGACGGTGCCCCACTGGCCGTCCACGACGACCGTGTCCCCGATGCGCACCATGTCGCCGAACGCGATCTGGAACCCGGCGAACATGTTGCTGAGGGTGGACTGCGCCGCGACACCCGCGACGATGCCGAGGATGCCCGCCGACGCCAGCAGCGAGGCGCCCGCCGCGCGGAAGGCGGGGAACGTCAGCAGCATCGCCGCCACCGCCACCACCCCGACGGCCGCCGCGACCACCCGCATGATCAGCGTGACCTGGGTGCGCACCCGGCGCACCCGCGCGGGGTCGCGCTGCGCCCGGGAGTGGGCGTAGCGGCTGTAGGAGGTCTCGACGACCGCCGCGGCGATCCGGATGACCAGCCAGGCGGCCGAGCCGATGAGCACGACCGTGAGGGCGCGGCCGACGCCGACCCGGTGGTCGGGGAACACCCGTGCCTCGACGTAGGACGCTCTCAGCAGCGCCGAGCACAGCACGAGCTGGAAGGGGGTGCGGCCGCGGCGCAGCAGGCCCCACAGCGGGGTGTCTCCTTGTCGTTGGTCTGCCCTGCGCAGCAGCAGGTCGGTGGCCCAGCCGATCAGCAGAGTGAGCAGCACGGAGCCACCGACCACGATCAGCGGTCGGAGTATGTTCTCCATGCCCAGGAACGTAACCAGCCCATGGCCGGGACGAACCTGTGATTCGTCCGACGTTGCGGGTAGTGCCCGCCACCTGGGATGTCACACCCGGCTGGCACCATGGGCTCATGAACATCATGCTCTTTCACTCGACCTATGGCCTCAGGCCCGCGGTGCGCGCCGCGGCGGACCGGCTGCGCGCGGCCGGGCACGAGGTGTGGACGCCGGACCTCTTCGAGGGGCGCACGTTCGACTCGGTCGAGGAGGGCATGGCGGCCCAGGACGAGATCGGCAAGGACGAGCTGCTGAAGCGGGCCGTGCTCGCCGCCGCGCCCTACTCGGAGAGGGGGCTGGTCTACGCCGGCTTCTCGCTCGGCGCCTCGATCGCGCAGACCCTCGCGCTGGGCGACGAGAAGGCGAAGGGCCTGCTGCTCCTGCACGGCACCTCGGACCTCGCGCCGAACGTCTCGGTGGACGGACTGCCGGTGCAGCTGCACGTGGCCGAGCCGGACCCGTTCGAGACGGACGACTGGCTCAGCTCCTGGTATCTGCAGATGGGCCGCGCGGGCGCCGACGTGGAGGTGTACCGGTACGCCGGGGCCGGCCATCTGTACACCGACCCCGAGCTGCCGGACTACGACGAGGAGGCCGCCGAGGCCACCTGGCGGGTGGCGCTCGGCTTCCTCGACTCGCTCGGCTAGACGGTTCAGCCGGCCGCGCGGTACGCCGCCCAGCTCTGCTGCATGCGGGTCACCTGGCCGGAGGTGAACTGGTACATGCAGGCGTCGTACGTGTAGTCCATGAAGTTGTGGATCGGGTCGGCGCCCGCCTTGCGGGTGCAGGTGTCCCGGCCCTCGGGGCACTCGTAGGCGGGGCTCTTCTCGGCCGGGGTGTCCTCGACGTAGTCGCCGTTGCCGTTGCAGCCGCCCTGGAAGGTGTGGTACAGCCCCAGCCAGTGGCCGACCTCGTGGGTCGCGGTGTCGCCCTCGTTGTAGTTGGCCGCCGAGCCGCCCGGCAGCGAGGCGTCCAGCAGCACCACGCCGTCCATGGACGGGCTGGAGGCGTAGGAGCTGGGGAAGGTGGCCCAGCCGAGCAGGCCGCCGCCGAGGTTGGCGGTGTAGATGTTCAGCGCGTTCGCGCCGCCCTTGCGCAGGGCGGACTTCATCGCCTTCTCCTCCGCCGAGCCGGAGGAGACGTTGTACCAGGCGGGGTTGTCGGTGTAGTCGGTGCCGGCCAGCGCGAACTGGAAGCCGGAGTCGGTGTTGCCGGTGCCCTGGCCGCCGAAGGCGGCGTTCAGCACGTTCATCTGGGCGGTGATGTCGGCGGGGTCGAGCCGGCCGGCGTCGCCGTCGTGGATGACGTGGAAGTAGACCGGGACCGTGGTCGTGGCGGTGGCCGACAGACTGCGGCCGTTGCCCGGCAGCTTGTCGAGCTTGCGGCGCAGGTCGGCGTCCATCGCCTGGGCCTTGGCGGCGCTCACCTCGTTGGGCTCGGCGGCGTGCTCGCCGGCTCCGGGGCGGACCTCGCGGGCCGTGGCGTGGGTGTCCGCGTGCGCGTCCGTGGGGGCGTCCGCGTGGGCGTCCGCGTGGGTGGTCTCGACGCACTCGGCGGCGGTGGTGGTGGAGGCCGCCGCGGCGCCCGTGGGCGCCGACAGGGGGGTGAGCATCAGGGTTCCGGCCACGACGGCGGTGGCGAGAACTCGTCTGCGCGTCGAGGGAGATATCCGGGCAAGCGCACGCATGCTGGCTCCTAGCGGATGCGGTGGGGAAGGAGGCACAGGGGTCTTCCTGGCCGCCGCCCGGAGATTACGTGGACATGCCTAAACGGGAAGAGCTGTGATCAGGCCCAATCAAATTCCCGGCAAACGCGGAGGATTGGGGAGGTGAACGGGTCGGGATCGTCCGGGGTATGGGATCCGGCCGTGACGAACGCCGTGACCGGGCGGGTGGTGTGTCCGGAATTCGGCCACGGCTCGCACCACCCGCCGTAGTGAGGGAAGGAGCGTCGTAATCTGGCCTCAAGGGCTCAGGGTGTCGCTCAAGTTGGCTGGAAACAGTCCCTCACGTGGGGTTGTCACACCGGGTCGTAGGTGCGCTCGACCTTCTGGGTGCCGCTGCGGGTCCGGTAGGAGCGCGCCCACGACGAGGCCGCGTCCGCCCTGGTGCGGTCGGACAGCACGTAGTAGTCCATCTGCGCCCGCTCGGCGGTGAGGTCCAGCACGCCGTAGCCGTGCCGGTCGGTGTCGACCCAGTGGACATGGCGGTTGGCGGCGCGGATGACCGGCGCGGCGACCGCGGAGACACTGCCCTCGGGGACCTTGACCAGGTCGTCGAGGTTGTCGGAGGTGACCGAGGTGACCACGAACTCCGTGGCGGCCGAGGCGGACAGCGGATACGTCCCGGCGTTCACCGGCACGTCGTTGGCCCACGCCATGTGGATGTCGCCGGTCAGGAACACCGTGTTGCGGATGGCGTTCGCCCGCAGATGCGCCAGCAGTTCCCGGCGGTCATCGGTGTAGCCGTCCCACTGGTCGGGGTTGATCGCCAGCCCCTCCTGCGGCAGCCCCAGCAGCTTCGCCAGCGGCTTGAGCAGGTCCGCCGAGAGCGAGCCGATGGCGAACGGCGCCATCATCACCGGGTTGCCGACCAGCCGCCAGGTGGTGTCGGAGGCGGCCAGCCCCGCCTTCAGCCAGTCCAGCTGGGCCCGCCCGGTCAGCGTGCGCTCCGGGTCGTCGGCCTCGCCGTCGCCGAAGGAGACCTGCTGCGAGCGGAAGGAGCGCAGGTCCAGCAGGGACAGGTCGGCCAGCTTGCCGAAGCGCAGCCGCCGGTAGGTCGTGCCGGCGAGCGCCGGGCGGACCGGCATCCACTCGAAGTACGCCTGCTTGGCGGCCGACTGGCGCGCGGCCCAGGCGCCCTCCACGCCCTCGGTGTGGTTCTCGGCGCCGCCCGACCAGGTGTCGTTGGCGATCTCGTGGTCGTCCCAGATCGCGACCACCGGGGCGGCGGCGTGCAGCGCCTGCAGGTCGGGGTCGGTCTTGTACCGGCCGTGCCGGATCCGGTAGTCCGCGAGGGTCAGGATCTCGTGGGCCGGGGCGTGCGGCCGGACGACGGTGCCGCGCGTGCCGTACTGGCCGGTGCCGTACTCGTAGATGTAGTCGCCGAGGTGCAGCCAGGCGTCCAGGTCGCCGCGGGCCGCGAGATGGCGGTACGCCGCGAAGTGCCCGGCCTCCCAGTTGGCGCACGAAACCACGCCGAAGCGGAGGTTGGCCACCGCGGCGCCGGCGGCCGGGGCGGTGCGGGTGCGGGCGGCGGGGGAGTCGGTCCCGGCCGCCGAGAACCGGAACCAGTAGTCGGTGGCGGGCGCGAGACCGCGCACGTCGGCCTTGACGGTGTGGTCGGAGGCGGCGGACGCGGTGACGGAGCCCTTGGCGACGACGTCGGTGAACGCCGCGTCCAGGGCGACGGTCCACTCCACCTCGACGTCCGGGCCGAGGCCGGAGCCGGGGACGGCCTCCGGGGTCGGCGTCACGCGGGTCCACAGCAATATGCCGTCCGGGAGCGGGTCTCCGGAGGCGACGCCGTGCAGGAAGGCGGGGGCCTCGGCGGCGCGCGCCGGGGCGGCGGCGGCCAGCGGGGCCGCGAGAACGGCCCCGGCCGCGGCGGCCTTGACGACCGTACGGCGGCTCGGGGCGGGCGGGTTGGGGCTGGTGTGGGATCTGAAGCGACTGGTCACGGCCGATCAGATTACTGATCGGTAAGGGGCTTGGTAAGCGGACGGACGTGAACGGCGGGCGAACCGCGTGGAGTTCGCCCGCCGTCGCGCTCGGGAGCCGCGTCGCCGCCGTCCCGGTTACTTGGTGACGCCCGCGTCCTTCAGCGTCTTCTCCCACTCGGCGACGGTGCTCGGGTTGGTGACGACCTTGTCGTTGATCTTGATGGTCGGCGTCGACTTGACGTCCTTCGTCTTGTCGAAGGTCTCGCTCATCCGCATCGCCCAGGCGTCGTAGGTGCCCTTCTCGACCGCGTCCTGGAACTTCTTGTTGTTCTTCAGGGCGTCCACCGTGTTCGCCACCTTGATCAGGTAGTCGTCGTCGGCGAACTCGTCGGTCTGCTCGGAGGGGTGGTACTCCGCCGAGTACAGCGCGGCCTTGTAGTCGAGGAACGCGTCGGGGCTGACGTCCAGCGCGGCGCCGAGCGCGCTCAGCGCGTTCTTGGAGCCCTCGCCGCCGAGGTTGCCGTCGAGGAAGGTGCCGAGGGTGAAGGAGAGCTTGTAGTCGCCGTCCTCCATGCCCTTGTTGACCGTCTCGCCGATGGTCTGCTCGAACGAGGCGCAGGCCGGGCAGCGCGGGTCCTCGTAGAGGTGGATGACGTTGTCGGTCTTGGAGTCGCCGAGCAGGATCGTCGTGCCGTCCTTGCCGGAGGTGTGGGCCGGGGCGACGACCTTCGCCCCGGCGGCGGCCTCCCAGCCGGTGGGCTTGCTGCCCTGGACGACCGCGTAGCCGATGCCGCCCGCTATCGCGAGCACCGCGACCATGGAACCGGCGACGACCAGCTGCCGCCTGGTCTTCTCGCGCCGGGCCTGCCGCTCGCGCTCCTGGCGCAGCCGTTCCCGGGCCGCCGTCTTCGCCGTCTGGCTGTTGCGCTTGCTCATCTTCGTGCTCTCCCTGGGGGTCGCGCGCCGGTGTGCGCGCGTGTGGACAAAGGACTCGTCGTGTGCGGAGGCGGTGTCGCCGCGCTCAGGCGTGAGCGGGTGCGGCACCGGTCGGACACGGCGGTCCCCGTCGTCCCAGGGAGTGCGCCAGCAGCAGGTCACGGGCGGCGGGCGCGGTGCGCGGCGCGAGGCGCGGCGGCCGCCGGCCCGCCCCGCCCGCGCGGGCCGGCCGGATGGCGACCGCGGCGACCGCGAGCAGCAGCGGGCGGAAGGTGGTGGCCGTCATGGCGTCCAGCAGCTGGGCCAGCGCCCGCTCGCCGCGGCGCAGCCAGGCCGCCGCCAGCAGCCCCACGCCGACATGCGCGCCGAGCAGCAGCCAGGCGGTACCCGGGTGGGCGTCGGCGAGCAGCGCGGAGATCCGGTGGGTGCCGGTGCTCCCCGCCACCCGGGCCAGCGGGGTGCCCACCTCCCCGCCGCCGCACAGCACGTCCAGGCCGACCGAGCGCAGCGGACCGGCGACCGGGCCGCCGGCGCGGCCGTAGCAGGCGTGCTGGCCGGTGGTGAAGACCGTGTCGGCGGCCAGCTCCAGCGGGATCAGCAGCGCGGCGATCCGGCCGAAGCCGCGCTCGCGGCCGGCCAGCGCGTACGCGATCACGAACACGGCGACGGCGATCGCCGCGACCGTGCCCAGGGGCAGCGGGACCCGCGACAGCAGCACGTGCGACGCGGTGCTGAGCGCCACGACGATCGCCGTGAACAGCGCCGCGCGTACGGCTCTGAGCTGGGTCCCTGATATGTCCATCGCGGGGAGAGTGTGTCATGGGCTCCGGTAAGAGACCCCTAAAGGGTTCCTGTGAGGGAGCGCCGGCGGTCCGGAACGGCGTGGTTACAGGCCGGGAATCCGGCCGTTGCGGAACAGGTCGAGGAAGATCTGGTGGTCGGCACGCGCGCGTGCCCCGTACGTGTGCGCGAAGTCCACCAGCAGCGGTGCGAAGCCCTCCTCGTCGGCCGCGATGGCCGCGTCGATGGCGCGCTCGGTGGAGAACGGCACCAGGGACTCCCCGGACTGGTCGTCGGCGGCCGAGTGCATCGACGCGGTGGCCCGGCCCAGGTCGGCGACGACCGCCGCGATCTCCTCCGGGTCGTCGATGTCGCCCCAGTCCAGGTCGACCGCGTACGGCGAGACCTCGGCGACCAGCTGGCCCGCGCCGTCCAGCTCGGTCCAGCCCAGCCACGGGTCGGCGTGCGCCTGGAGGGCGCGCTGGGAGATCACCGTGCGGTGGCCCTCGTGGTGGAAGTAGTCGCGGATCGCCGGGTCGGTGATGTGCCGGGAGACGGCCGGGGTCTGGGCCTGCTTGACGTAGATCACGACGTCGTTCTCCAGGGCGTCGCTGTGGCCCTCCAGCAGGATGTTGTACGACGGCAGGCCCGCCGAGCCGATGCCGATGCCGCGGCGGCCCACGACGTCCTTCACGCGGTAGGAGTCGGGGCGGGCCAGGGAGGCGTCCGGCAGGGTCTCCAGGTAGCCGTCGAAGGCGGCCAGCACCTTGTACCGGGTCGCGGCGTCCAGCTCGATGGCGCCGCCGCCGGGGGCGAAGCGGCGCTCGAAGTCGCGGATCTCGGTCATCGAGTCCAGCAGCCCGAACCGGGTCAGCGCGCGGGCGTCGCGCAGCGCGTCCAGCAGCGGGCCCTCGGCGGTGTCCAGGGTGAAGGGCGGCACCTCGTCGCTCTTGGCGCCGGTGGCCAGCGCGTGGATGCGCTCGCGGTACGCGCCCGCGTAGACCCGCACCAGCTCGGTGATCTGGTCGTCGCTGAGCGCCTTCGCGTACCCGATCAGCGCGATGGACGCGGCGAAGCGCTGGAGGTCCCAGGTGAAGGGGCCGACGTAGGCCTCGTCGAAGTCGTTGACGTTGAAGATCAGCCGGCCGGTGGAGTCCATGTACGTGCCGAAGTTCTCGGCGTGCAGGTCGCCGTGGATCCACACCCGGGAGGTCCGCTCGTCCAGGTACGGGCCGCTCTGTATCCTCCCGCCGCCCAGTCCGGCGCTCCCGCTGTCCAGGTCGTGGTAGAAGAGGCACGCCGTGCCCCGGTAGAAGGCGAACGCCGAGGCGGCCATCTTGCGGAACTTGACCCGGAACGCGGCCGGGTCGGCGGCCAGGAGCTCGCCGAAGGCGGTGTCGAGGACGGTGAGGATCTCCTCGCCGCGGTGCTCGTCGCTGAGCTGCGGGAACGACATCGCTGGGTGCCTCCTGGTGGTGCGTGACCTGGGCGGACGGAGCGTCCGTCCCCTTGCAACGTCCGACGGTACGCATGAGTGCCCGCGGAGTGTCAGTCCCGCGGCATAGACTTCGACGCTGACCCCCGAACTGTCCGCCCACCCCTCACCGAGTGTTCTCCTTGGAGGCCGCACCGTGTCAAAGCCGCCGTTCACGCACCTGCACGTCCACACCCAGTACTCGCTGCTGGACGGTGCCGCGCGGCTGAAGGACATGTTCAACGCCTGCAATGAGATGGGCATGACACACATCGCCATGTCCGACCACGGCAACCTGCACGGCGCGTACGACTTCTTCCACTCCGCGAAGAAGGCCGGAATCACCCCGATCATCGGGATCGAGGCGTACGTCGCCCCGGAGTCCCGGCGCAACAAGCGCAAGATCCTGTGGGGCCAGCCGCACCAGAAGCGCGACGACGTCTCCGGCTCCGGTGGCTACACCCACAAGACGATGTGGGCGGTGAACAAGACCGGTCTGCACAACCTCTTCCGGCTCTCCTCGGACGCGTACGCCGAGGGCTGGCTGCAGAAGTGGCCCCGGATGGACAAGGAGACCATCGCCAAGTGGTCCGAGGGCATCGTCGCCTCCACCGGCTGCCCCTCCGGCGAGGTGCAGACCCGGCTGCGCCTCGGCCACTTCGACGAGGCCCTGAAGGCCGCCGCCGACTACCAGGACATCTTCGGCAAGGACCGCTACTTCCTGGAGCTGATGGACCACGGCATCGAGATCGAGCGCCGGGTCCGCGACGGCCTGCTCGACATCGCCAAGAAGCTCGGCATCCCCCCGCTGGTCACCAACGACTCGCACTACACCTACGCGCACGAGGCCGGCGCCCACGACGCCCTGCTGTGCATCCAGACCGGCAAGAACCTCTCCGACCCGGACCGCTTCAAGTTCGACGGCACCGGCTACTACCTGAAGTCGACCGAGGAGATGTACGCCATCGACTCCTCGGACGCCTGGCAGCAGGGCTGCGCCAACACCGCGCTGATCGCCGAGATGGTCGACACCACCGGCATGTTCCAGAAGCGCGACCTCATGCCCAAGTTCGACATCCCCGAGGGCTACACCGAGGTCAGCTGGTTCCGCGAGGAGACCATGCGCGGCATGCACCGCCGCTTCCCGGACGGCATCCCGGACGACCGCATGAAGCAGGTCGAGTACGAGATGGACACCATCATCTCGATGGGCTTCCCGGGCTACTTCCTCGTCGTCGCCGACTTCATCATGTGGGCCAAGAAGCAGGGCATCGCCGTCGGCCCCGGCCGTGGCTCCGCGGCCGGCTCGATCGTCGCCTACGCCCTCGGCATCACCGACCTCGACCCGATCCCGCACGGCCTGATCTTCGAGCGGTTCCTCAACCCCGAGCGCATCTCGATGCCCGACGTCGACATCGACTTCGACGAGCGCCGGCGCGTCGAGGTGATCCGGTACGTGACGGAGAAGTACGGCGCCGACAAGGTCGCCATGATCGGCACCTACGGCACCATCAAGGCCAAGAACGCCATCAAGGACTCCGCGCGCGTGCTGGGCTACCCGTACGCGATGGGCGACCGGATCACCAAGGCCATGCCGCCGGACGTCCTCGGCAAGGGCATCCCGCTCTCCGGCATCACCGACCCCAGCCACCCCCGCTACTCGGAGGCGGGCGAGGTCCGGGCGATGTACGAGAACGAGCCGGACGTGAAGAAGGTCATCGACACCGCGCGCGGCGTGGAGGGCCTGGTCCGGCAGATGGGCGTCCACGCGGCCGGCGTGATCATGTCCAGCGAGACCATCACCGAGCACGTCCCCGTCTGGGTGAGGCACACCGACGGCGTGACCATCACCCAGTGGGACTACCCGAGCTGTGAGTCGCTCGGCCTGCTGAAGATGGACTTCCTGGGCCTGCGCAACCTCACGATCATGGACGACGCCGTCAAGATGGTGAAGGCCAACAAGGGGATCGACATCGATCTCCTGAGCCTCCCGCTCGACGACCCCACGACCTTCGAACTGCTCCAGCGCGGCGACACCCTCGGCGTCTTCCAGTTCGACGGCGGCCCCATGCGCTCCCTGCTGCGCATGATGAAGCCCGACAACTTCGAGGACATCTCCGCCGTCTCGGCCCTGTACCGGCCGGGCCCGATGGGCATGAACTCGCACATCAACTACGCGCTGCGCAAGAACGGCCAGCAGGAGATCACCCCGATCCACCCCGAGCTGGAGGAACCGCTCAAGGAGGTCCTGGACGTCACCTACGGCCTGATCGTCTACCAGGAGCAGGTGCAGAAGGCCGCCCAGATCATCGCCGGCTACTCGCTCGGCGAGGCCGACATCCTCCGCCGCGTCATGGGCAAGAAGAAGCCGGAGGAGCTGGAGAAGAACTTCGTCATCTTCCAGGCCGGCGCCCGCAAGAACGGCTACAGCGACGAGGCCATCCAGGCGCTGTGGGACGTGCTGGTCCCCTTCGCCGGATACGCGTTCAACAAGGCCCACTCCGCCGCGTACGGCCTGGTCTCCTACTGGACCGCGTACCTCAAGGCGAACCACCCCGCCGAGTACATGGCGGCGCTGCTGACCTCGGTGAAGGACGACAAGGACAAGTCGGCCGTCTACCTCAACGAGTGCCGCCGCATGGGCATCCGGGTGCTCCCGCCGAACGTCAACGAGTCGGAGTCCAACTTCGCCGCCCAGGGCGACGACGTGATCCTCTTCGGCCTGTCCGCGGTGCGCAACGTCGGCACCAACGTGGTCGAGTCGATCATCAAGTGCCGCAAGGCCAAGGGGAAGTACACCTCCTTCCCCGACTACCTCGACAAGGTCGACGCGGTCGTCTGCAACAAGCGCACCACCGAGTCCCTGATCAAGGCCGGCGCCTTCGACTCCCTCGGCCACACCCGCAAGGGCCTGATGGCGCAGTACGAGCCGATGATCGACAACGTGGTCGCGGTCAAGCGCAAGGAGGCCGAGGGCCAGTTCGACCTCTTCGGCGGCATGGGCGACGAGAGCAGCGACGAGCCCGGCTTCGGACTCGACGTGGAGTTCTCCACCGAGGAGTGGGACAAGACGTATCTGCTCGCCCAGGAGCGCGAGATGCTCGGCCTGTACGTCTCGGACCACCCGCTCTTCGGCCTGGAACACGTGCTGACCGACAAGGCCGACGCGGGCATCGCCCAGCTCACCGGCGGCGATTTCGGCGACGGCGCGGTCGTCACCATCGGCGGCATCATCTCCGGCCTCCAGCGCAAGATGACCAAGCAGGGCAACGCCTGGGCCATCGCCACCGTCGAGGACCTGGCCGGCTCCATCGAGTGCATGTTCTTCCCGGCGACCTACCAGCTGGTCTCCACCCAACTCGTCGAGGACGCCGTGGTGTTCGTCAAGGGCCGCCTCGACAAGCGGGAGGACGTGCCGCGGCTGGTCGCGATGGAGCTGATGGTCCCGGACCTGTCCAACGCGGGCACCAACGCGCCGGTCGTCCTCACCATCCCGGCGGTCAAGGTCACCCCGCCGCTCGTCAGCCGCCTCGGCGAGGTCCTCAGCCACCACAAGGGCGACAGCGAGGTGCGGATCAAGCTCCAGGGGCCCACCAAGACGACCGTGCTGCGCCTCGACCGGCACCGGGTGAAGCCCGACCCGGCCCTCTTCGGCGACCTCAAGGTGCTGCTCGGCCCGTCCTGCCTGGCCGGCTAGCCGTACGCGGCTCGGCACAGCGCAAGGGGCGCACCCCCCGCGGGATGCGCCCCTGGTTCGCGTGTCCGGGCGTCAACGGCCCGTCAGGCGGACGTCAGTTGTGGCCGAAGCGCTTCTGCCGGCCCTTGCGGGCCAGATCGACCGGGGTCACCTGCGGGGAGGGCTGCTCGGCCGGCGACTCCATCACGGAGTGCTCGGCTCGGCGCGGCGCACGCTCGGGCTGCGACGGCTTACGGTCACGATTCTTGTTCTTGGCCATGGTTCTGCCTCCTGTGGGGGATCTAGGGGCCAGGGCCGGGACCAGATTCACACAGGCCGACACGGCGCGCATGTCGGACAATTACCGTGCGTGACACGGCTCGTCGGAGCGCGCGCGGGGCGCGGCCGGCGGCCGATTCCCACAAACGCCACGCCGAAGATCGAGTTCGGGCCGTTAACCCTCGCGCCGTCGGGCAGACTCGAAGGAAGCCCGAAGCAAACCTCCCGGGAAGAGGGTGAGTCGCGTGGACCGCTGCATCGTCCTGGTGGACGCCGGGTATCTGCTGGGGGCCGCGGCGAGCCTCCTCGCCGGGGAGCCCTCGCGGTCCCGGATCACCGTCGACCACGCCGCCCTCATCCAAGGGCTGAGGGAACGCGCCGAGTCGGACACCCAGCAGCCGCTGCTGCGCATCTACTGGTTCGACGGCGCCCCCGACCGCGTCCCGCAGCCCGAGCACCGCCGGCTGCGCGTGATGCCCCGGGTCACCGTCCGGCTGGGCGCGCTGACCCGCAGCGACGGCCGCTGGGCGCAGAAGGGCGTGGACGCCGCCATGCACGCCGAACTGACCGAGCTGGCCCGCAACCGGGCCTGCTCCGACGTCGTCCTGGTCACCGGCGACGGCGACCTGCTGCCGGGCATGATGGCCGCCAAGGAACACGGTGTGGCCGTCCACCTGTGGGCCGTCCAGGCCGCCGACGGCGACTACAACCAGTCCGAGGACCTGGTCGCCGAGGCCGACGAGCGGCGCGTGCTGGACCGGGCGTGGATCACCAAGGCGGTCCGCGCGAAGGAGACGGGCGGGGTGTGCGCGCCGCCGCCCGCGCCGCGCCCCGAGATCGCCGCGATCCTGTCCGCGCCGCTGCCCGAGTCCGCGCTCGGCGCGGCGGAGCGGCCCGCCGAGCAGGCCCCGCATCCCGCCCCGGCCGCGCAGAACGGCACCCAGGACCGGGTGCCCGCCTCCAAGGGCGTCCCGACGCCCAAGGACCTCGCCGCCCTGCGCGCGCACGGCGCTCAGCCGGCCGCCCAGCACCCCGCCACCGCCACCCTGCGCTGGTCCTCCGACAAAGGATGGGTGGACCGCCCCGGTGTCGTCTCCGAGCCGCCCGAGGCCCTGGCCATGCCGACCCTCGCCCAGCTGACCACCGCCGAGCAGCGATGGGCAGACCGGGAGGAGGACATCACCACGGTCGGCGGCGACCCCTACGAGGTGGGTCAGGTCTTCGCCCGGCGGTGGATCTCCCGGCTGGGGGACCAGGGACACCTCCAGCGGCTGTCCGCGATGTACCCGCGCATCCCGCACCGCATCGACGGGGAGCTGCTGCGCTACGCCGCCCGGTTCGGGCTGCTGGCCCACAAGGACGACCAGATCGACGAGCACGACCGCTACGCCATCCGGGCCGGCTTCTGGCGCGAGGTCGACGCCCGCACCGGGGCGGAGCGCACGCCCGCGGGCGAGTAGCCGCAGGTCGCCGGGGAGGACCGCGCCGCGCGGAACGCGCGCGGCGACGGGGACCGCCGGATCCGTCGATCCTCAGGGCGCCCCGCGCGCGGAGGCCGGTCCGGCACCCCGTAGGCTCGTCCCTTGTGAGTACGCGCGCGGCACAGGTCATGGGGGACAGGGGTGAGGTCGTGTGCGCGGTGCGCGGACTGACCAAGACCTACCCCGCGACCCGGGGGCGGCGCGGGGTGCCGGGGACGCCCGCGGTGCGGGCCACCGACGACGTACGGCTCGATGTGCGGCGCGGTGAGGTCTTCGGGCTGCTCGGGCCGAACGGGGCCGGCAAGTCCACCCTCGTGCGCCAGCTGACCGGGCTGATGAGACCCGACAGCGGCAGCGTGGAGATCCTCGGCCACGACATCGTGCGCCACCCCGAGCGCGCCTCGCGCATCCTCGCCTACCTGGGCCAGGAGTCCACCGCCCTGGACGAGCTGACCGTCTCGCTCGCCGCCGAGACCACCGGGCGGCTGCGCGGCCTGGACGCCCGGCGGGCCCGGGCCGAGCGGGACGCCGTACTCGACGAACTCGGGCTCGCCCCGATCGCCGGCCGGCCGCTGAAGAAGCTCTCCGGCGGGCAGCGGCGGCTGGCCTGCTTCGCCGCCGCGCTGGTGGGCGAGCGGCCGCTGCTGGTGCTGGACGAGCCGACCGCCGCGATGGACCCGGTGGCGCGGCGCGCGGTGTGGTCCGCCGTCGACCGGCGCCGGGCCGAGCGCGGCACCACGGTCGTGCTGGTCACCCACAACGTCATCGAGGCGGAGACCGTCCTCGACCGGGTCGCCGTGCTCGACCAGGGCCGGGTGATCGCCTGCGACACCCCCGCCGGGCTCAAGGAGCGGGTGGCCGGCGAGGTGCGGGTCGACCTGGTGTGGCGGGAGCGGGCGCCGCTGGACGTTCCGGAGGTCGCCGCGCTGCGCGACCGGGCCGAGGAGTCGGGGCGCCGCTGGACACTGCGGCTGGCACCCGAGGAGGCCCGCGCGGTCGTCTCCACCGTCACCGGCGGGGCCGCCTTCGCCGCGCTGGACGACTTCACGCTGACCACGCCGAGCCTGGAGGACGTGTACATGGCGCTCGGCGGGGCCGCGCGGCAGGGGCTGGTGAAGGCATGAGCAGCCGGGCCGCCGCGTGCGTACGGAACAGGGCCACCGCCAAGGGAACGCCGCAGTGAAGAGGAGCAGCGTCGCGTGAGTGTCGTACCCGCAGAGGTTCTGCCGGGGAGTGCCCTGGCCGGCGACGAGGAGGCGCGCCGTCCGGCCGCCGAGCTGGCGCCGGCCGCCCGGCTGTGGCCGGCGCTGTGCGCCGTGTACCGGGCGCAGCTGTCGCGGGCGCGGGTGGCGCGCATCCCGCTGCTGTTCGTGGCGACCTTCCAGTCCGTCGGCATCATGATCATGATGCGCGGGGTGGTGGACGGCGGCGGCGAGGCGCGGTACGTCGTGGCCGGCTCGTCGGTCGTGGTCGTCGCGTTCGTCGCGCTGAACCTGCTCGCGCAGTACTTCGGACAGCTGCGCGCCACCGGCGGGCTCGACCACTACGCCACCCTGCCGGTGCCGCCCGCCGCGGTGGTGCTCGGGGCGGCGGGCGCGTACGCCTCCTTCACCCTCCCCGGCACCTTCGTGACCGCGGTCGTCGGCTGCCTGCTGTTCGGCCTCCCGCTCACCCACCTGTGGATCCTCTTCGCGGTCGTCCCGCTCGCCGGGGCCGCGCTCGCCGGGCTCGGGGCCGCGTGCGGACTGCTCGCGCCCCGGCCGGAGCTGGCCACGCTGCTCGGGCAGCTGGGCATGTCGGCGGCGCTGCTGCTGGGCGTGCTGCCGCCCGACCGGATGCCGGCGCTCATCCGCCTGGCCCGGGACCTGCTGCCGTCGACGTACGGCGTGGAGGCGTACGCGCACACCTTCTCGGCCCACCCCGACTGGGCCGCCGTCGCCGGTGACCTCGCGGTGTGCGCCGGGGTCGGGGTGATCTCGCTGGCCGTCGCCACGTGGGCCTACCGGCGGGCCGCCGTCCGGTGACGCGTGCGGTGCGCGCGCCTGGCACGATGTCAGGGTGACAGCACCGTTGACTCCCCCTCCGCCGCCGCAAGAACCGTCCGCGCACCGGCAGTGGCCGCCGTCGGCCGCCGGCGGGACGTACGGGGGTACCGCGTACGGAGCCCACGGCGGGCCGGGACAGGACGGCCCCGGGATGAGGACCGAGGTGCGCGAGGCCGCCGTCATCACGGTGGCGCTGGCGCTCGGCGGCGTGCTGCTCGGCCTGGCGTGGAACTGGCTGGCGCCGCGCGTGCCGCTGGTCGGGGACGTGGTGGACGGGCGCTGGGTGGTCTACGTCCGGGACACCGAGGGGGAGCAGGCCGCAGGGGTCGACGGAACGTTCACCCTGCTCGCGCTCGCCTTCGGTGCGCTCAGCGGTCTCCTGGTCTTCCTGCTGCGCCGGCGCGGGGGCGTGCCCGTCGTGGTGGCCCTCGGCCTCGGCGGCCTCCTCGGATCACTGCTCGCCTGGCGCGTCGGCGTCTGGCTCGGCCCGGCCCAGGACGTCCTCGCCCACGCCAAGGAGGCGGGCCGGGGCGTGGCGTTCTCCGCCCCGCTCAAGCTGGCGGCGAAGGGCGCGCTGCTCACCTGGTCCATAGGCGCGCTCCTGGTCCACCTGGGCCTGACGGCCCTCTTCGGGCCCCGCGACCCGGAACCGCAGCCGTACCCCGGCAAACCGGCGCCGCACTGAGCCGTGCCGCACCGGCGGCCAGGGGCCGACGGGACCCGCGGGCGCGGAACCCGCCGGTCCGTGGAGTCCGCAGGTCCGCGGAAGCCGCAGGGCCGTGGAAGCCGCAGGTTCGCGGAAGCCGCCGGTCCCGGAGCCTGCTGGTTCGCGGAAGCCGCCGGTCCCCGGAGCCCGCCGGTCCGCGGAACCCGCGCACCCGCCCGCCGCTACGCGCGGCCGATCGGGGCCAGTGTCGCGTCGGTGAGGGCGGCCAGGTCCCCGGGCGCGAGCTCCACCTCCAGGCCGCGGCGGCCGGCCGAGACGCAGATCGTGGCGTGGGCGGAGGCGGAGGCGTCGAGGACCGTGGGGAGCTTCTTGCGCTGGCCGAGCGGCGAGATGCCGCCGCGGACGTAGCCCGTGGTGCGCTCGGCCAGGGCGGGGTCGGCCATCGTCGCGCGTTTGCCGCCGACCGCCGCCGCGAGGGCTTTGAGGTCGAGCTGGCCCGCCACCGGCACGACCGCCACGGTGAGGCTGCCGTCCACGTCCGCGACCAGGGTCTTGAAGACCCGGTCGGGGGAGACGCCCATCGCCTCGGCCGCCTCCTCGCCGTAGGACGGGTGGGACGGGTCGTGCTCGTAGGCGTGCACCGTGTAGGCGACGCCCGCCGCGGTCAGCGCGACCGTCGCGGGCGTGCCGCCCGGCTGCTGCTTCTTCGATTTCTTCGCCATCGGCTCCCGGCCTCTAGTTCAGACTCGTCGGCCCGCGGGTCAGCTCCGCCGCGGGCAGCGACGGCAGCGTACGGATGATCGCCGTCTCGGTGCGCAGGAGTGTCAGCTCGTCGCGCAGCCGGGACGCGGTGTCCGGCGCCTGGAGCAGCCGCTGCTTGGTCGGGACGTCCAGCATCATCGCCGCCGCCACCAGGTACGACACCACGGACGGCTCGTCCGGCAGGTCCGCGCCGGTCGCCAGCGACCGCTCGCGCGCGCCCGCCAGACGCTTCTGGTACTGCCGGAACGCCCGCAGCACCCCCTCGGCCAGCGCACCCGCCTCGTCGCCGGGCTCCTCCGGCAGCGTCTCCAGCTCGGCGGTGAGGTACGGCCCCGAGGCGTCCACCGACAGCAGCCGCACCCGGGTCGTCCCGGTCGCCAGCACCTCGAAGGTGCCGTCGGCCCGCTCCCGGATGGTGGCGGCGTCGGCCACACAGCCCACGCCGTGGAAGGCCTTCGCCGGGTCCGCGCCGAACCCGGCGGCGGGCCCGCGCTCCGGCACGGACGTCGGATCGGGCATCCCGGGCGCGCTCGGAGCGACCTCGTGGCCGTCGCGGATCGCCACGACGGCGAAACGTCGCGGTTCGTCCTCGGGGGTCTTCAGCAGCGCGCGCATCATGGCGCGATAGCGCTCCTCGAAGACGTTCAGCGGGAGGACGAGTCCCGGGAACAGCACCGAGTTCAGGGGGAAGAGCGGCAGCCGGACGGTGGTCACGACCCCAGAGCCTAATGGTCGCCGGCACCGGCGTGTCCGCCCAGCCCGCAGACCGCACGCCTCCGGTGCCGCCCCGAGCGGAGCGGGACGTCCGCTAGTTGCGGCGCAGCAGCCGCGTCGCCCCCGCCGCCACCGTCGTCGCCAGCACCCAGCCGAGCAGCACCAGCGCCGCGCCCAGCCACTGCCAGCCGCCGCGCAGCTGCCAGCCGCCCGCGTGGCCGAGGTCGATGACGGGCAGCAGGAGGTCCAGGGCGAAAAGGGCCGGGTTCCACGGCGGTTGCGCGGCGGTGCCGCCGGTCTCCGGGCGCCCGGCGGAGGCGAAGGCCAGCGAGCCCGCCGCCCACAGCACCGCCATCCACACCGCCGCGCGCCCCGGCCGGTAGCCGTAGGCCACCGTCCAGTCCTGGGCGTACCCCCACAGCTTCGCGGCCGGCGGCAGCGTCTCGCGGCGCCGGCGCTGCTTGGCGAGCAGCACCTCGCGGGCGTCCTCGTCCTCGCCGCCGGCCCGCAGCACCGCCGCCAGCCGCTCGTACGGGTCCGGGTTGTACTCGGCGGTCGCCGCGGCCACCCACTCCAGCCGCTCGGCCAGCGGGAACGGGCCCTGCGGGACCAGGTTCTCGTAGGTGAAGCCCGGCATGTGCAGCCGGCCGGGGCCGGGCCAGCTGCTCGCCCGGTCCACGAGGTTGACGACCCGCGCCCCGGACAGCACCACCCTGCCCCGCTGCGGGCGCTCCCCGAGGAAGCGCAGCTCGGGCACCTGGATCCGGCGCAGCGACAGCTCCTGGTCGTCGGTGAGGACGAGCCGGGCGCTCTCGAGGTCCACCGCGTCCCCGAACCGGCCGTCGTCCAGCCGCAGCCCGCCCTGGCACTCGAACCGCTGCACCCGGGTGCCCTGCGCGGGGGTGCGCCCGCTGAGCTGGAGGCCGCCGAGGCCCGCCGGGGTCAGGTACAGGGTGCGCTCGACGGTCAGCTGCGGCGCGTTCAGCGCCAGCCTGCCGTACGGGTTGCGCAGCCGGGCGCCGCGCAGGCTCAGCGAGACCCCGACGGTGGCGCTGCGCAGGCTCAGCTCGCCGTGCGACTCCAGCAGCTCGGCCTGCAGGTCCTGCCCGACGTTCATGCCGTCCCCCGCGATGGAGCGGCCGCCGCGGTCGCGGTACACGACCGCCTGGTTGAGCAGCAGGTCGGTGCCGATCTGCGCGTCGGTCAGCCGTATCCCGCCGTGGAAGCGGCAGCGCGGCAGATGCAGATCGCCCTCGGTGTGCACCCGGGCCGCCTCCAGCCGGGGCACCGCGCAGTTGACCAGCCGCACCGTCGTGAACCGGGCCTCGGGCAGCCGCACCTCCTGCTCGAAGCGGCAGCCGGTCAGCTCGACGTACGGCACCACCGTGCCGCCCGCGAGGTCGATGGAGCCGCTGACCTGGATGCCGGTCAGCTTCAGCGAGGCCACCCGGCCGGCCAGCGCGGGCGGGCCGTCCAGCAGCAGCCAGCACACGACGCGGGCCCGCACGGTCCGCTCCGGCCCCCAGGGATGCACGCCGTGCGGATCGTCGACGGCGGGGTCCCCGCTGCGCAGGTCGTACACCGCGCCGTCGCGGAAGGCCTGCCACATGCCGGCCTCCGCGGCGGTCAGCTCGTCCGGGATGTCCCCGGCGCGCGGAGCGGCCCCCTCGGTCACAGTTGTCCCTGCCTCCCCGGATACTCGCCGGTTCGTCCCTCGTACTGCAGTTCATGCCCGCTGTGTGACCGAAGGAACACGAAAAGTGAGGGGGATCTTCCGGGTCCGCGACGCGTTCTGTATCAGCCATTGATACGCGCGGACGACCGCCGTCGCCGGTCTGCGAGAATTGAGCCTGTGATCTCCCGAATCGATCTGCGCGGCGACGCCCTCCCGGAGGGTCCCGCCCTGCGCGACCTGCTGCCCCGAGCCGACTTCGACGTTGCGGCCGCCCTGGAGAAGGTGCGTCCGATCTGCGAGGCCGTGCATCATCGCGGGGACGCGGCGCTGATCGACTTCGCCGAGAAGTTCGACGGCGTGAAGCTCGACCAGGTCCGGGTCCCGGCCGCGGCGCTCACCCGCGCCCTGGAGGAGCTGGATCCGGCCGTGCGCGCGGCCCTAGAGGAGTCCATCCGCCGCGCCCGGCTCGTCCACCGCGCCCAGCGGCGTGAGACCCACACCACCCAGGTGGTGCCCGGCGGCACGGTCACCGAGAAGTGGGTGCCGGTCGACCGCGTCGGCCTGTACGCGCCGGGCGGCCGCTCGGTGTACCCGTCCTCCGTGGTCATGAACGTCGTCCCGGCCCAGGAGGCCGGTGTCGGGTCGATCGCGCTCGCCTCCCCGGCCCAGGCCGAGTTCGGCGGCCTGCCGCACCCGACGATCCTCGCCGCGTGCGCGCTGCTCGGCGTCGACGAGGTGTACGCCGCGGGCGGCGCGACCGCCGTCGCGATGTTCGCCTACGGCACCGAGTCCTGCCCGCCCGCCAACATGGTCACCGGCCCCGGCAACATCTGGGTCGCCGCCGCCAAGCGCTACTTCACCGGCAAGATCGGCATCGACGCCGAGGCCGGCCCGACCGAGATCGCGGTCCTCGCCGACGCCACGGCCGACCCGGTGCACGTCGCCGCCGACCTGATCAGCCAGGCCGAGCACGACCCGCTGGCCGCCGCCGTCCTGGTCACCGACTCCGCCGAGCTGGCCGAGGCCGTCGAGCGCGAGCTGGCGACCCAGGTCGCGGCCACCAAGCACGTCGACGACCGGATCGTGCCCGCCCTGAAGGGCACACAGTCCGCGATCGTGCTGGTCGACGGCGTCGAGGAGGGCCTGCGGGTGGTCGACGCGTACGGCGCCGAGCACCTGGAGATCCAGACCGCCGACGCCGCCGCCGTGGCCGAACGCGTCCGCAACGCGGGCGCGATCTTCATCGGCCCCTGGGCCCCGGTCTCGCTCGGCGACTACGCCGCGGGCTCCAACCACGTCCTGCCCACCGGCGGCTGCGCCTGCCACTCCTCGGGCCTGTCCGTCCAGTCCTTCCTGCGCGGCATCCACATCGTGGACTACACCCGCGACGCCCTCGCCGAGGTGGCCCACCACGTGGTGACGCTGGCGGAGGCGGAGGACCTGCCCGCGCACGGCGCGGCGATCAAGGCCCGGTTCGACTGGAAGGTTCCTCAGGGCAAGTGACCGGCATCGACGATCTTCCCGTCCGGGACGAGCTGCGCGGCAAGTCCCCCTACGGCGCGCCCCAGCTCGACGTCCCGGTACGGCTGAACACCAACGAGAACCCCTACCCGCTGCCCGAGCCGCTGGTCGAGCGGATCGCCGAGCGGGTGCGCGCGGCGGCCCGCGACCTCAACCGCTACCCGGACCGGGACGCGGTCGAGCTGCGCACCCGGCTCGCCGAGTACCTGACGAAGACCTCCGGGTACGAGGTCGGCCCGGCGAACGTCTGGGCGGCCAACGGCTCCAACGAGGTCCTCCAGCAGCTGCTCCAGACCTTCGGCGGCCCCGGCCGCACCGCGATCGGCTTCGAGCCGTCGTACTCGATGCACGCGCTCATCGCGCGCGGCACGGGCACGGGCTGGATCTCCGGCCCCCGCGACGACGACTTCACCATCGACCTCCCGGCGGCCGAGAAGGCCATCGCGGAGCACCGGCCGGACGTCGTCTTCATCACCACCCCCAACAACCCCACCGGCAACGCGGTCCCGGCCGACACGGTCCTCGCGCTGTACGAGGCCGCGCAGGCGGCCAAGCCGTCGATGGTGGTCGTGGACGAGGCGTACGTCGAGTTCAGCCACGGCGACTCGCTGCTGCCGCTGCTCGACGGCCGCCCGCACCTGGTGATCTCCCGCACCATGTCCAAGGCGTTCGGCGCGGCCGGCCTGCGCCTCGGTTACCTCGCCGCGCACCCGGCCGTCGTGGACGCCGTCCAGCTGGTCCGGCTGCCGTACCACCTGTCGGCCGTCACCCAGGCGACCGCGCTGGCCGCCCTGGAGCACACCGACACCCTCCTCGGCTATGTCGAGCAGCTGAAGGCCGAGCGGGACCGGCTGGTCGGCGAGCTGAAGGCGATCGGCTACGAGGTGACCGAGTCCGACGCGAACTTCGTCCAGTTCGGCCGGTTCGCCGACGCCCACCAGGCCTGGCGCCGCATCCTCGACCGGGGCGTCCTGGTCCGGGACAACGGCGTGCCGGGGTGGCTGCGCGTCACCGCGGGCACCCCGGAGGAGAACGACGCGTTCCTCGACGCGGTCCGTGAGCTGAAGAAGGAGATGAACGCATGAACCGCGTGGGACGCGTGGAGCGCACGACCAAGGAGACCTCGGTCCTCGTCGAGATAGACCTCGACGGCACCGGGAAGACCGACATCTCCACCGGTGTCGGCTTCTACGACCACATGCTCGACCAGCTCGGACGGCACGGTCTGTTCGACCTCACCGTGAAGACCGAGGGCGACCTGCACATCGACTCCCACCACACCATCGAGGACACCGCCCTCGCGCTGGGCGCCGCCTTCCGGCAGGCCCTCGGCGACAAGGTGGGCATCTACCGCTTCGGCAACTGCACCGTCCCGCTGGACGAGTCCCTCGCCCAGGTCACCGTCGACCTGTCCGGCCGCCCGTACCTCGTGCACACCGAGCCCGAGAAGATGGCGCCGATGATCGGCGAGTACGACACCACGATGACCCGGCACATCCTGGAGTCCTTCGTCGCCCAGGCCCAGATCGCGCTGCACGTCCACGTGCCGTACGGCCGCAACGCGCACCACATCGTGGAGTGCCAGTTCAAGGCGCTCGCCCGCGCCCTGCGCTACGCCTCCGAGCGCGACCCCCGCGCGGCGGGGATCCTGCCGTCCACGAAGGGTGCGCTGTGAGCGACGCACACGCGGCCGCCGGGCCGCGGACGACCACGATGGCCGCACCTCCGCGCCGCGTGGGCGCGGAAGCGAACGGAGGGACACGGTGAACGGGCTGTCGACCGTCCTGATCGTCGTCGGGCTCTTCCTGATCGGCGGGATCATCTCCTTCGTCAAGCAGAAGATGCCCACGAGCCTGATCGTGCTGTTGTCCATCGGCGCCGCGATGTGCCTCGTCGCCGGCGTCATGCGGCTGGAGGTGTGGAACTGATGAGCACCGCCAAGAAGGTCGTCGTCTTCGACTACGGCTTCGGCAACGTCCGCTCCGCCGAGCGTGCCCTGGCCCGCGCGGGAGCCGACGTCGAGATCACCCGCGACTACGACAAGGCCATGAACGCCGACGGCCTGCTGGTCCCCGGCGTCGGCGCCTTCGCCGCCTGCATGGCGGGCCTGAAGGAGGCGCGCGGCGACTGGATCATCGAACGCCGGCTGGCCGGCGGGCGGCCCGTGATGGGCATCTGCGTCGGCATGCAGATCCTGTTCGCGCGGGGCATCGAGCACGGTGTCGAGACCGACGGCCTCGACGAGTGGCCCGGCAGCGTCGAGCCGCTCCAGGCCGACGTCGTGCCCCACATGGGCTGGAACACCGTCGACGCGCCCGCCGGCTCCGAGCTGTTCGCCGGCCTGGACGCGGACGCCCGGTTCTACTTCGTGCACTCCTACGCCGTCCACGACTGGACGCTGGAGGCCCACAACCCGGCGATGGCGGCCCCCAAGGTCACCTGGTCCACCCACGGCAAGCCCTTCGTGGCCGCCGTGGAGAACGGCGCCCTGTGGGCCACGCAGTTCCACCCCGAGAAGTCCGGCGACGCCGGCGCGCAGCTGCTCACCAACTGGATCGGAACCCTGTAGAGACATGGCCAAGCTCGAACTGCTCCCCGCCGTCGACGTCCGCGACGGCCAGGCCGTCCGCCTCGTGCACGGCGAGTCCGGCACCGAGACCTCCTACGGCTCCCCGCTGGAGGCCGCCCTCGCCTGGCAGCGCGCGGGCGCCGAGTGGCTGCACCTCGTCGACCTCGACGCGGCCTTCGGCACCGGCGACAACCGGGAGCTGATCGCCGAGGTGACGAAGGCGATGGACATCAAGGTGGAGCTGTCCGGCGGCATCCGTGACGACGCCTCCCTGGCCGCCGCGCTCGCCACCGGCTGCACCCGCGTCAACCTGGGCACGGCCGCCCTGGAGACCCCCGAGTGGGTCGCCAAGGTCATCGCCGAGCACGGCGACAAGATCGCGGTGGGCCTGGACGTGCGGGGCACCACCCTGCGCGGCCGGGGCTGGACCCGCGACGGCGGCGACCTCTACGAGACGCTGGACCGCCTCAACAAGGAGGGCTGCGCGCGCTACGTCGTCACCGACATCGCCAAGGACGGCACCCTCCAGGGCCCCAACCTGGAGCTGCTGAAGAACGTCTGCGCGGCCACCGACCGCCCGGTCGTGGCCTCCGGCGGCGTCTCCTCCCTGGACGACCTGCGCGCCATCGCCGAGCTGGTCCCGCTCGGTGTCGAGGGCGCCATCGTCGGGAAGGCGCTGTACGCGAAGGCGTTCACCCTCGAAGAGGCCCTGGAGGCAGTGCAGTCATGACGTCCGAAGCCGTGCGGCGCGTGCAGAGCGGAAGTCCCTGGGAAGAGTCCTTCGGTTTCGCACGCGCCGTCGCGGCGGGCGACCGCGTCCTCGTCGGCGGCACCACGTCCTTCAAGGGCGACGTGCTGTACGGCGAGGGCGACCCGTACGAACAGGCCAAGGTGGCCTTCACCAGCGCCCTGGAGGCGATCGGTGAGCTCGGGCTCGGCGTCGAGTCCGTGATCCGCACCCGGATGTACCTGACGCACGCCCGGGACGTGGACGACGTGGGCCGCGCCCACAAGGAAATCTTCGGCACGGTACGCCCGGTGTCCACCCTCCTGGTGGTGGAGGGCTTCGTGGACCCGCGCATCCTGGTCGAGGTCGAAGTAGAGGCATTCAGAGGAGCCGAGCAGTCATGACCCTGGCGGTCCGAGTCATCCCCTGCCTGGACGTGGACAACGGCCGGGTCGTCAAGGGCGTCAACTTCCAGAACCTGCGCGACGCGGGCGACCCCGTCGAGATGGCGAAGGTCTACGACGCCGAGGGCGCCGACGAGCTGACGTTCCTGGACATCACCGCGTCCTCCGGCAACCGCGAGACGACCTACGACGTGGTGCGCCGCACCGCCGAGCAGGTCTTCATCCCGCTCACCGTGGGCGGCGGCGTGCGCACGGCCGAGGACGTGGACAGGCTGCTGCGCGCCGGCGCGGACAAGGTCGGCGTGAACACCGCCGCCATCGCCCGCCCGGACCTGATCCGGGAGATCGCCGAGCGGTTCGGCCGGCAGGTCCTCGTGCTGTCCGTGGACGCCCGCCGCACCGAGTCGGGCTCCTTCGAGGTCACCACCCACGGCGGCCGGCGCGGCACCGGCATCGACGCCGTCGAGTGGGCGCACCGGGCCGCTGAGCTGGGCGCGGGCGAGATCCTGCTGAACTCGATGGACGCCGACGGCACCAAGGACGGCTACGACCTGGAGATGATCCGCGCCGTGCGCAAGCACGTCACGGTCCCCGTCATCGCCTCCGGCGGCGCCGGCCGGCTCGCCGACTTCCCGCCCGCCGTCGAGGCCGGCGCCGACGCGGTCCTCGCGGCCTCCGTCTTCCACTTCGGCGACCTGCGCATCGGCGAGGTCAAGCAGACCCTGAGGGAAGCCGGGCACCCCGTCCGCTGACCCGGCACGGGGCGCCGCTTCGACCGCTTCAGATGCCCAGCTGCTTGCTGTCGTGCAGGCGCTCGATCGCGTCCGCGTCGCCGTCCAGGTCCACCTTGGCCGCGCTCTGCCGGCCGTAGAGGAACAGCAGCAGCTCGGACGGCTCGCCGGTCACCGTCACCACCGGGGTGCCCCGGTGGGCGACGACGGTCCGGCCGTCGGGGCGGCGCAGCACCAGCCCGGTGGGGGAGCCACGGCCCATCAGCCGGGCGGTGCGCTCCAGCCGGGACCACAGGGCGTCCTGGAAGACCGGGTCGAGCGTCCGCGCGGACCACTCCGGCTGGGCGCGGCGGACGTCCTCCGCGTGGACGTAGAACTCGACGGTGTTGGACATCTCGTCGATCTGCTTGAGGGCGAACGGCGAGAAACGCGGCGGACCGGTGCGGATGAGCTGGATCAGCTCCTCGTACGGCTTCGCCGCGAACTCCTCCATCACCTTGTCCAGGCGGGGGGCGAGCTGTTTGATCAGCAGACCGCCGGCCGCGTCCGGGCGGCGCTCGCGCACCACCACGTGCGCGGCGAGGTCCCGGGTCCGCCAGCCCTCGCACAGGGTGGGAGCCTGCGGGCCCGCGGTCTCCAAGAGCTCGGCGAGAAGAAGCCGTTCACGCTTGGCAAAGGTCGACATGCGGTTCAGCCTACGACCGCCGTCCCGGTCCGCCCACCCGTCGCCCGGCCACCGCCCCTCGTCCAGGCGCTGCGCGCCGCCCCGCTCATCTGGTGGACAGCGGGCCGGGAGTGCCGCTTCCGCGCGGCACAATGGCACCCATGACCAGCACGCCTCCGCCCAGCAGGCCCAGCAGCCTGGACCCCGAGATCGCCGCGCGCCTCAAGCGCAGCGCCGACGGTCTCCTGCCCGCCATCGCCCAGCAGTACGACACCGGAGAGGTGCTCATGCTCGGCTGGATGGACGACGAGGCGCTGCACCGCACCCTGACCACCGGCCGCTGCACCTACTGGTCGCGCAGCCGCCAGGAGTACTGGGTCAAGGGCGACACCTCCGGCCACGTCCAGTGGGTGAAGTCCGTCGCCCTGGACTGCGACGCGGACACCGTGCTCGTCAAGGTCGACCAGGTCGGCGCCGCCTGCCACACCGGCGCCCGCACCTGCTTCGACGAGGACGTGCTGCTCAAGGACGCCGGCGCGCCGGCCTCGGATCAGTAAGGTCGGCCGCCATGGACCTCGAGACCTTCCGCAAGCTCGCCACCGACCGCCGCGTCATCCCCGTCACCCGCAAGCTCCTCGCCGACGGCGACACCCCGGTCGCGCTCTACCGCAAGCTCGCCGCCGAGCGCCCCGGCACCTTCCTCCTGGAGTCCGCGGAGAACGGCCGCTCGTGGTCCCGCTACTCCTTCGTCGGCGTCCGCTCCGCCGCCACCCTCACCGAGCGCGACGGCCGCGCCCACTGGCTGGGCGCCCCGCCCGTCGGCGTCCCGGTCGACGGCGACCCGCTCGCCGCCCTGCGCGCCACCATCGAGGCGCTGCACACCCCGCACCAGGAGGGCCTGCCCCCGTTCACCGGCGGCATGGTCGGCTACCTCGGCTACGACATCGTGCGCCGCCTGGAGAAGATCGGCCCCGGCGGGCGCGACGACCTGCGGCTGCCCGAGCTGACCATGCTCCTCACCAGCGATCTCGCCGTGATGGACCACTGGGAGGGCTCGGTCCTGTTGATCGCCAACGCGATCAACCACAACGACCTGGACACCGGCGTCGACGAGGCCTACGCGGACGCGGTCGCCCGCCTCGACGCCATGGAGGCCGACCTGTCCCGCGCGGTCGCCCAGCCGCCCGCCGTGCTGCCGCCGTCCGAGCTGCCCGAGTACACCGCGCGCTGGGGCGGTCCCGCGTACCAGGCCGCCGTCGAGGACATCAAGGAACGCATCCGCGCGGGCGAGGCCTTCCAGGTGGTGCCCTCCCAGCGGTTCGAGACGCCCTGCACGGCGAGCGCCCTCGACGTCTACCGGGTGCTGCGGGCGACGAACCCGTCGCCGTACATGTACCTGTTCCGCTTCGACGGCTTCGATGTCGTCGGCTCCTCCCCGGAGGCGCTGGTCAAGGTCGAGGACGGGCGGGCCATGGTGCACCCCATCGCGGGCACCCGGCACCGCGGCGCCACCCCGCGGGAGGACCAGGCCCTCGCCGAGGAACTGCTCGCCGACCCCAAGGAGCGCGCCGAGCACCTGATGCTCGTCGACCTCGGCCGCAACGACCTGGGCCGGGTCTGCGAACCGGGCTCGGTCGAGGTCGTCGACTTCATGTCCATCGAGCGGTACTCGCACGTGATGCACATCGTCTCCACGGTCACCGGCAAGGTCGCCGCCGGCCGCACCGCGTTCGACGTGCTCACCGCCTGCTTCCCGGCCGGCACCCTCTCCGGCGCGCCGAAGCCGCGCGCGATGCAGATCATCGACGAGCTGGAGCCGTCCCGGCGCGGCCTGTACGGCGGCTGCGTCGGCTACCTCGACTTCGCGGGCGACTCCGACACCGCCATCGCCATCCGCACCGCCCTGCTGCGCGACGGCACCGCCTACGTCCAGGCGGGCGCCGGAGTCGTCGCCGACTCCGACCCGGTCGCCGAGGACACCGAGTGCCGCAACAAGGCGGCGGCGGTCCTGCGGGCCGTCCACACCGCCAACCGGCTCGGCGCGCGGAGCCGGTGAGCAGGTGGGGCACGGATCACGTCGGCCCCGGGTGACGGCCGGCCCGGGGTTCAGGCGATAGTGGAGTACGTGACTGCCGTACCTCACCCCCGTCCCGAAGCCGCACCGTCCGCGCGCGCCGGACGCCGCAGCCTCGCCCTCGCGCTGCTGTGCGGCGCGCTCGGCGCGGCCGTGGCGCTGCTGGCCACCCGCCAGCAGTGGTCGCAGGGCACCGCGACGGTGGCGGGCGGCTCCTTCCCCCTGACCGCCCGCGGCAGTGACGTGACCGGCGTCCCCGCGGCCCTGGCCGTCGTGGGCCTCGCCGCGCTCGTCGCGGTGTTCGCCGTCCGCCGCGCCGGCCGCCTCGTGGTCGCCGCGCTGCTCACGCTGTCCGGCGCCGGCATCGTCGTGGCCGCCCTGCTCGGCGCCTCCGACACCACCGCGCTCGACGAGCGGGCCGCCCGCGCCTCCGGCGACACCTCCGCCACCGTCCACGCGCTCAGCCACACCGCGTGGCCGTACGTCGCGGCCGCCGGTGGCGTCCTGATCCTGCTGGCCGGACTGCTCGCCCTGCGCTACGGCCGGCTGTGGCCCGCGATGTCCGGCCGCTACGAGCGCTCCGGCGCCCCTCGCGCGCGCCGCGCCGCCCCGGCGGTCGACCCGGACCGGCCCGAGGACCTGTGGAAGGCCCTGGACCGCGGCGAGGACCCGACCGGCACCGGCCCGGCCTGACCCGGCCGGCCGCGCCCCCGGCCGGATGTGGCGAAACAGACGCCATCGGGAGGCCACCCCCGCGCACGGCACCCGCGCGCGTACGGGACAATGGACGACGAGCGTCAGGCTCGGACACGTACACGGCTACGAGGAGCAAGCAATGGCGGACAGCAGCCACGGGCACGGTCACACCCCGGCCGCCTGGACCGGTGTCATCATCGCCTTCATCGGTTTCACCGTCGCGGGTGTCTTCATGGTGATGGCCAACCCGATCGGCTTCTGGGGCGGCATGGCCATCGTGGTCCTCGGCGGTGTCGTGGGCGGCGTGATGCGCGCGATGGGTCTGGGCATGCCGAAGGCCCAGCCGCTGAAGATGGCCGAGGGCGCGACCACCGGCAAGAAGACCCCCGCGGCCGGCCGCGAGCCGGTCGCCGCCGAGAGCTGATCCGGCGCGGCACACACGAGCGACTTCGTCGAGGGGCGGCCCACGGGCCGCCCCTCACGCGCGTCCGGGCCCGCGCGGGGGCAGAATGCGGGAATGACCGCCGACCGCCGCCCCCGGACACCGGCCCGGCCCGCCGCATCATCCGCATCGGCCGCCGCATCCGACGCACCGGTCCCCTCCGACGCTGCCGTCACCGGCGACGCACCTGCCCCAGTGGATGCCGCCATGGCGCCCACCGAGGCCCTGCCCGCCCCGGTCGCCCCCGCTCCGGTCCGGCTGGCCGCGCCCGCCGCGGTGCTGGCGGCCGTCGCCGGTGCCTTCGCCTACGTCGGGGCCGTCGACCCCAACGAGCCCGGCCACTACCCCGTCTGCCCGCTGCTGCACCTCACCGGCCTGTACTGCCCCGGCTGCGGCGGACTGCGCAGCGCCCACGCCGTCGTCCACGGTGATCTCCCGGCCGCGCTGCAGGCCAACGCGGTGGCGGTCGCCGGGTACGCGCTGTTCGCCGTGGTGTGGACCGTCTGGGTGGTCCGCGCGGCCCGCGGCCGGCCGCTGCGCCTCGATCCGCGCTCCGCGCACCTGTGGGCGGCCGGCGCGTTGCTGCTGGTCTTCACCGTTGTCCGGAACCTGCCCTTCGGCGGCTGGTTGCATCCTTGATCATCGAACGGACGTCCAGGTAGTGGGACCGCCGTCAACCGGATGCGAGGCCTTCGCCCTCCTCCGGATACCATCGCAGTGACCACAGGTTTCGACCGACCGCTGTGACAGTCAGCCGACTGGAAGGGGGCCGCTCGCGTGAGTGTGCTCGACGAGATCATCGACGGAGTCCGTGCCGACCTCGCGGAACGGCAGGCGCGCGTCAGCCTCGACGAGCTCAAGGAGCGCGCGGCGAAGGCTCCCGCCGCCAAGGACGGGATCGCCGCGCTCAAGGGCGACGGCGTCAAGGTGATCTGCGAGGTCAAGCGCTCCAGCCCGTCCAAGGGCGCGCTGGCCGCGATCGCCGACCCGGCCGGACTCGCCGCGGACTACGAGGCGGGCGGCGCGGCCGTCATCTCCGTCCTCACCGAGCAGCGCCGCTTCGGCGGTTCCCTCGCCGACCTGGAGGCGGTCCGCTCCCGGGTGGACATCCCGGTCCTGCGCAAGGACTTCATCGTCACCTCGTACCAGCTCTGGGAGGCCCGCGCGTACGGCGCCGACCTCGCCCTGCTGATCGTGGCCGCCCTGGACCAGCCCGCGCTGGAGTCGCTGATCGAGCGCGCGGTGTCCATCGGGCTCACGCCCCTCGTCGAGGTCCACGACGAGGACGAGGTCGAGCGCGCGGTCGACGCGGGAGCCAAGGTCATCGGCGTCAACGCGCGCAACCTCAAGACCCTGGAGGTCGACCGCTCCACCTTCGAGCGGGTGGCCCCGGAGATCCCCGACAGCATCGTCAAGATCGCCGAGTCCGGCATCCGCGGCCCGCACGACCTCATCGCCTACGCCAACGCCGGGGCGGACGCCGTCCTGGTCGGCGAGTCCCTGGTCACCGGCAAGGACCCGAAGACGGCCGTCGCCGACCTGGTGGCCGCGGGCGAGCACCCGGCACTGCGCCACGGCCGGAGCTGAACCTCGTTAGAGTGGGCCCACGATGACGCTCCCGATCACCCTCGCCGTCCCGGACCGGTACGCCCGCCTCGCGCGCGGCTGCCGCCCCCGGGGCTGCCGCGCGCCCGCCCGCCGGGTGCACGGCCGCCGGGTGCGGTACGTCATCGGTGACGAGCCCGGCCAGGTCAACGGCCGTCGATGGCAGCGCGCCCTCCAGGGGCGCGGGGACCTGCGCGACCGGCCACGGACGACCTGAGGCCACACCACAAGCCCCGCCCCCACGGCGACAGTGTCTTTTCACCACACTCACCGTGAGGCTCACGCATGCCCAGCACCTTCTTCATCCCCGACCCGGAGGGCCAGGTCCCGAACGCGGCGGGCTACTTCGGCGCGTTCGGCGGCAAGTTCATCCCGGAGGCCCTCGTCGCCGCCGTGGACGAGGTCGCCGTCGAGTACGACAAGGCCAGGAACGACTCCGAGTTCGCCCGCGAGCTGGACGACCTGCTCGCCAACTACACCGGCCGCCCCTCGGCGCTCACCGAGGTCCCCCGCTTCGCCGCGGAGGCCGGCGGCGCCCGGATCTTCCTCAAGCGCGAGGACCTGAACCACACCGGCTCCCACAAAATCAACAACGTGCTCGGCCAGGCCCTGCTCACCAAGCGCATGGGCAAGACCCGCGTCATCGCCGAGACCGGCGCCGGCCAGCACGGCGTCGCCACGGCCACCGCCTGCGCCCTGTTCGGCCTCGACTGCACGATCTACATGGGCGAGATCGACACCCAGCGCCAGGCCCTCAACGTGGCCCGCATGCGCATGCTCGGCGCCGAGGTCATCGCCGTGAAGTCGGGCAGCCGCACCCTGAAGGACGCCATCAACGAGGCGTTCCGCGACTGGGTCGCCAACGTCGACCACACCCACTACCTGTTCGGCACCGTCGCCGGACCGCACCCCTTCCCGGCCATGGTCCGCGACTTCCACCGGGTCATCGGCGTCGAGGCCCGCCGCCAGCTCCTGGAGCGCGCCGGACGCCTGCCCGACGCCGCCATCGCCTGCGTCGGCGGCGGCTCCAACGCCATCGGCCTGTTCCACGCCTTCATCCCCGACGAGTCCGTCCGCCTCATCGGCTGCGAGCCCGCCGGACACGGCGTCGAGACCGGCGAGCACGCGGCCACCCTGACCGCGGGCGAACCCGGCATCCTGCACGGCTCCCGGTCCTACGTCCTGCAGGACGACGAGGGCCAGATCACCGAGCCGTACTCGATCTCGGCCGGCCTGGACTACCCGGGCATCGGCCCCGAGCACTCCTACCTGAAGGACACCGGCCGTGCCGAGTACCGCGCGGTCACCGACGACGCGGCCATGCAGGCGCTGCGCCTGCTGTCCCGCACCGAGGGCATCATCCCCGCCATCGAGAGCGCCCACGCCCTGGCCGGCGCCCTGGAGGTCGGCCGGGAACTCGGCGAGGACGGGCTGATCGTGGTCAACCTGTCCGGCCGCGGCGACAAGGACATGGACACCGCCGCGCGCTACTTCGGCCTGTACGACACCGACGCCGAGGTCGCCGAGGACGCCTCCGGCACCGCCGAGATCGAGGGGGACGCCAAGTGAGCGGGAACATCCGGCTGTTGACCGACACCCTCGCCACGGCGAAGGCCGAGGGCCGCGCCGCCCTCATCGCCTACCTCCCGGCCGGCTTCCCGACCGTGGACGGCGGCATCGACGCGGTCAAGGCCGTGCTCGACGGCGGCGCGGACATCGTCGAGGTCGGACTGCCGCACAGCGACCCCGTCCTGGACGGCCCGGTCATCCAGACCGCCGACGACATCGCCCTGCGCGGCGGCGTGCGGATCGCCGACGTGATGCGCACGGTCCGCGAGGCCTTCGCGGCCACCGGCAAGCCGGTGCTCGTGATGACGTACTGGAACCCCATCGACCGCTACGGCGTCGAACGGTTCACCGCCGAACTGGCCGAGGCGGGCGGCGCGGGCTGCATCCTGCCCGACCTGCCCGTGCAGGAGTCCGCGCTGTGGCGCGAGCACGCCGAGAAGCACGGCCTCGCGACCGTGTTCGTGGTGGCGCCCAGCAGCAGGGACCAGCGGCTCGCCGAGATCACCGCGGCCGGCAGCGGCTTCGTCTACGCCGCCTCCCTGATGGGCGTCACCGGCACCCGCGAGTCGGTCGGCGAGCAGGCGCAGAACCTGGTGGAGCGCACCCGCGCCACCACCGAACTGCCCGTCTGCGTCGGCCTCGGCGTCTCCGACGCGGCCCAGGCCGCCGAGGTCGCCGGCTTCGCCGACGGGGTCATCGTCGGCTCGGCCTTCGTCAAGCGGATGCTGGACGCCCCCGACCACGCCGCCGGGGTCGAGGCCGTCCGTGCCCTCGCCGGCGAACTGGCCAAGGGCGTGCGCCGGCAGGCGTAGCGGCGGGGAGTGACAGACCGATCGTCGTACGGGTCGCTCGAACGGGTGGACCTGGAGCCGGGGAGGCGCGCTGCGCCTCCCCGGTTCGTTCTGCGGGGTGTGAACGAGAAGAACCGTGACGGAAAGCGCACCGCCCGGGAACGGCTGGCGGCGGAGCGCGAGAAGCAGAAAGCCGCGGAGAAGCGGCGGCGCACGCTGATCGTGGGGGCGAGCGTCGTCTGCGTCCTGGCCCTGGCCACGGTGATCGGCGTGGTCGCCGCCAACGCGGGCAAGGACGACGGCGGCGACACCGCGGGCCCGGTCGTGGCCCCCTCGGGCGCCAACGGCGAGGACAACCTGGTCATCCCGGTCGGCGAGAGCGGCGCCAGGTCGACGCTCACCGTCTGGGAGGACTTCCGCTGCCCCGCCTGCAAGTCCTTCGAGACCAACTACCGTTCGACGATCCACGAGCTGACCGCCGCCGGCCGGCTGAGAGTCGAGTACCGCCTGGCCACCATCATCGACGGCAACATGGGCGGCGGCGGCTCGCGCGCCGCGGCCAACGCCGCCGCCTGCGCCCAGGACGCGGGGAAGTTCGTCGAGTTCCACGACGTGCTGTTCGACAACCAGCCCCCGGAGACGGACGACGCGTTCGCCGAGAAGGGCAAGCTGATCGAGCTGGCGGGCAAGGTCGACGGCCTCGACACCCCCGCGTTCAAAAAGTGCGTCGAGGACGGCACGCACAACGCCTGGGTCGACAAGTCCGCCCAGGCCTTCAACAGCGGCGGCTTCACCGGCACCCCGACCGTCCTGCTCGACGGCAAGAACATCTACCAGGACCAGACGATGACCCCGGCCAAGCTCAAGCAGCAGGTGGAGGCGAAGGCAGGGGGATGACGGGAGCGATGGGAGCGACGAGGGCGACGGGGATGACCGGGCTGACAGGGACGGCGCGGGGCGACCGCCCGTTATGGACCCGTAGCCGGGCTGCCCGTCGCCCGGCCGGTCCGGCACGGTAGCGTCGACCCTGCCATGGAACTTGCCTACATTCCCAGCCCGTCGCGCGGGGTGCTGTACCTCGGCCCCATTCCGCTGCGCGGCTACGCGTTCTGCATCATCATCGGTGTCTTCGTTGCCGTCTGGCTCGGCAACAAGCGGTGGATCGCCCGCGGCGGGAGGGCCGGCACGGTCGCCGACATCGCTGTCTGGGCGGTGCCGTTCGGCCTGATCGGCGGCCGGCTGTACCACGTGATCACGGACTACCAGCTGTACTTCAGCGAGGGCCGTGACTGGGTGGACGCCTTCAAGATCTGGGAGGGCGGCCTCGGCATCTGGGGCGCGATCGCGCTCGGCGCGCTGGGCGCGTGGATCGGCTGCCGCCGCCGCGGCATCCCGCTGCCCGCCTACGCCGACGCCATCGCCCCCGGCATCGCCTTCGCCCAGGCGATCGGCCGCTGGGGCAACTGGTTCAACCAGGAGCTGTACGGGCGGGAGACCGACCTGCCGTGGGCGCTGCACATCACGTCCACCGCGGACGGCCGGATGCCCGGGTACTACCACCCGACGTTCCTGTACGAGTCGCTGTGGTGCGTCGGTGTGGCGCTGCTGGTGATCTGGGCCGACCGGCGCTTGAAGCTGGGCCATGGCCGGGCGTTCGCGCTGTACGTCGCCGCTTACTGCGCGGGCCGGTTCTGGATCGAGTACATGCGCGTCGACGACGCCCACGAACTGCTGGGCCTGCGGCTGAACAACTGGACGGCGCTGCTCGTCTTCCTGCTCGCCGTGGTCTACCTCGTGGTGTCGGCGAAGAAGCGGCCGGGCCGCGAGGAGGTCGTGGAGCCGGGTGCCCCCGGCGGCGGCACGGACGCCGCCGACGCCTCCGGCGCCTCGGACGCGTCCGGTGACTCCGCCGCTTCCGGCACCTCGGACGTCTCGGACGTCTCGAAGGGCTCAGCGGTTTCGGATGCCTCCGCGGGCGCGGCCGGGTCCGGGGCGAAGGCCGCGGACGCCGTGCGGGACGAGGACCGGGCCAAGGTGAAGAGCAAGGCCAAGGGCAAGGGCGAGGACAAGGCTGCCGGCGGGGCCGGGGACACGACCGGCACCGCGGCCGGCGACGCGGCGGACGGCGTGGCCGGTGAGAAGGCCGGGGACGGGGCCGGGCCGGCCAAGAAGGCCTGACGGCCGGTCACGCGGACGACGGCGAGGGCGCCCGGAGGTCTTCCGGGCGCCCTCGCCGTGTCAGCGGCGGTTGCCCAGGGCCAGGATCCGCTGCGCCGCCGCCACCACCGCCGCGTCCACGAAGGTGCCGTCCTCCAGGGCCTGCGCCCCGGCCTCCCGCGCCGCCGCCTTCACCACCGCCTCCGCGTGCTCCAGCTCCTGCCGGGTGGGCAGGTAGGCCCGTTCGATCACCGGCAGCTGGCGCGGGTGGAGGGCCGCGCGGCCCAGGAAGCCCAGGGCGCGGCCGTGGGCGCAGGAGGCGGCCAGGCCGTCAAGGTCCCGGATGTCGGGGTGGACGGACTGCGCCGGGGGCGGCAGCCCCGCCGCGCGGGCGGCGACGACGACGCGCGAGCGCGGCCAGTCGAGGCCCGCGTCGCCCCGCATCCCCAGATCGGCCCGGAGGTCGGCCTCGCCCAGGGCGATTCCGCGCAGGGCCGGGTGGGCGGTGGCGATGGCGTGGGCGCGCTCGATCGCCAGGGCCGATTCCAGCAGGGCGTACAGGGCGGGGGCGCCGCCCTCGGCGGGTGCCGTGTGCTCGGCGATCCGCACGAGCTGCCGCGGCGCGGTCACCTTCGGCAGGCGCAGTCCGGACACCCCGGGCAGACCGGCCAGCGCCCGCAGGTCGGCCGCCGCGAGCGGACCGCCGAGCGCGTTCACGCGGACGTGCACCGGGACCGGCTGGGGTGCGGCGAGGAGGTCGGCGGTGGCCGCGCGGGCGTACTCCTTGCGGTCCGGGGCGACCGCGTCCTCCAGGTCGACGATCACCACATCGGCGCCGCAGGTGAGGGCCCTGGCGACCGTCGCCGGGCGGTCGCCGGGGACGTAGAGCCAGGTCAGCGGGATCACAGCGCGCCCTCCGCGCGCAGCGCGGCCAGCTCGTCGGGGGTCAGGCCCGCCTCGGTGAGGACGGTCTCGGTGTCCGCGCCGTGCGGGCGGCCGGCCCAGCGGATCGCGCCGGGGGTCGCGGAGAGCCGGAAGAGCACGTTCTGCATGCGCAGCGGCCCGAGTTCAAGGTCGTCGACGGTGGTGATGGTGCCGAGGGCCGCGTACTGCGGGTCGGTCATCACGTCCCGTACGTCCTGGATGGGAGCGACCGCGGCCTCCGCCTTCTCGAAAGCCGCCAGGACCTCGGCGCGGGTGTGCCGGACGATCCAGGAGCCGACCGCCTCGTCCAGGACGTCGCTGTGCCGGGCGCGGTCGGCGCCGGTGGCGAACCAGGGCTGCTCGATCAGGTCCGGGCGGCCGACCAGCCGCATCACGCGTTCGGCGATCGAGTTCGCGGAGGTGGAGACGGCGACCCAGGTGCCGTCGGCGGTGCGGTAGGTGTTGCGCGGGGCGTTGTTCTGGGAGCGGTTGCCGGTACGGGGCTGGACGTGACCCAGCTGGTCGTACCAGAGGGGGTGCGGGCCGAGGACGGTCAGGATCGGCTCGATGAGCGCCATGTCCACGACCTGGCCCTCGCCGGTGCGGTCGCGGGCGGCGAGCGCGGTCAGCACGGCGTACGCCGTGGCCAGTCCGGCGATCGAGTCGGCGAGGCCGAACGGCGGCAGCGTCGGGGGCGCGTCGGGCTCGCCGGTGATCGCGGCGAAGCCGCTCATCGCCTCGGCGAGGGTGCCGAAGCCGGGGCGGTGCGCGTACGGGCCGAACTGGCCGAAGCCGGTGACGCGGGCCAGTACCAGGCGGGGGTTGGCGGCGGACAGCTCCGGCCAGCCGAGGTCCCATTTCTCCAGGGTGCCGGGGCGGAAGTTCTCGATGACCACGTCGGCGCCGGCGGCGAGCCGCAGGAGGGTGCTGCGGCCGCCGGGCTTGGACAGGTCGAGGGTGATCGTGCGCTTGTTGCGGCCGAGCATCTTCCACCACAGGCCCACGCCGTCCTTCGACGGGCCGTGGCCGCGGGACGGGTCGGGCCGCACCGGGTGCTCGACCTTGATCACGTCCGCGCCGAAGTCGCCGAGCAGGGTGGCGGCGAGCGGACCGGCGAACAGGGTGGCGACGTCGAGGACGCGCAGCCCGGTGAGCGGGGGAGGCGGAGCCTGGTTCATGGGCGGGTCGCCTCCTGGAGGGTGAGCTGGGCCAGGGTGTCGAAGCCGGTGCCGTCGAAACCGGAGAGGGTGGTGGCCAGGCGGTTCTTCAGCGGGGCCGTCCAGCGCTCGGGCAGCGCCTCGGGCGAGCCGGCGAGCAGGCCGGCGACGCTGCCGGCCGTGGCGCCGACGGAGTCGGTGTCCCAGCCCCCGGAGACCGCGCGGCAGATGGAGCCGGAGAAGTCGCCGTCGGCGTGGGTGAGGGCGGCGGCGAGCAGGGCGGTGTTGGGGACGGCGTGCACCCAGTGGTGGCCGGCGTCGTAGGCGGCGTGGAGTTCGTCCACGACCGTGTCGAAGTCGTCGTGCGCGCGGGCCAGTTCGATGGCGTGCCGGATCGCGCGGGCCAGCCGGGAGCGGGGCGGGACGACGGTGAGGCCGGTGCGCAGGCACGCGTGGACGTCGTACGTCCCGGTGGCGGCGAGGGCGATGACGGCGGCGGTGAACATCGCGGCGTAGACGCCGTTGGCGGTGTGGGTGAGGGTGGCGTCGCGGTGGGCCTGGGCGGCGGCGCGGGCCGGGTCACCGGGGTTGGTCCAGCCGTGCGCGTCGGCGCGGATGAGGGCGCCGATCCACTCGCGGAACGGGTTGCGGTGGCGGGCCGTGCGCGGGGGTTCGAGGCCGCACAGCAGGTTGCGGTAGGCGACGCGTTCGGCGGTGAAGGTGCGGCCGGCGGGGAGTTCGTCGAGCCACAGGGCGGCGACGTCCTCGGTGCCGAAGTCCCGGCCGTGGCGGCGCAGCAGCAGCAGGTTCAGCAGGGGGTAGTCGAGGTCGTCGTCCTCGGGCATGCCGTCGATGTTCTCGGCGAGGCAGGTGGCGGCCGAGCGGCGGTTCCAGGGGTATCTGGCGGCGAGGTCGGCGGGCAGGCCGCGGGCGGTGAAGTACGTGGTGAGCGGCCAGTTCCCGGTGGCGCGGGCCAGATGGCGGATGCCGTCCAGGGGGAGCTTCTCGACGGGTTTGCCGAGCAGGCAGCCGACGGCCCGGCCGAGCCAGGCGGCGTGCAGGCGGGGCAGGAGGTCCGGCGGGGCGGCGGGGGTGGCCGGGGCGGACGGCCAGTCGGGGCACAGGGCGACGATCCGGTCCAGGTCCGTCGGTTCCCGGTCCGCCAGCCTGCTGGGCAGGTCGGCGAGTTCGTCGAGCAGGTCCTCGGCGAGCAGGCGCAGATAGCGCGAGCACGGCTCGGGGGAGGCACCGGCCCGGGCGGGGGCCTCGCAGCCGCCGGCCGCCTTCCACCGCTTCGCGATCGCGGACGGTTCGCGGCCGTCCTGGGCGGCCTGGCGCAGTTCGTGGCCGAGCAGGTCCTCGGGCTGGACCCAGGTCAGTCGGAGCATCCGGTGCCTCCCAGCGCGGCGAACGCCTCCTCGTGGGCGCGGCGGCGCCGTACGTCACGGGCGAAGATCTCCCGGGTCACCTCGGTGAGCACGCGCGCCGGTTCGCGCAGGTCCAGGCGGCTGGCCTCGGCGACGGTCTTCGCCCAGTCCTCGGGCACCGGCGAGCCGAGGGCGCCGGCCAGCGCGCCGGCCATGGTGGCGATCGAGTCGCAGTCGCGGCCGTAGTTGACCGCGCCGAGCACCGCGTGCCGGTAGTCGCCGCCCGCGACCAGCAGCATGCCGAGCGCGACCGGCAGTTCCTCGATCGCGTGCAGCCGGGAGGGGCGGCGGGCGGCCAGCGAGGGGGAGCGGTAGTCGGGGCCGACGGTGTCGTACGGGGCGACCGCCTCGCGCAGCGGGACCAGCGCGGACTCGACGTCGCGGTGGCGGGCGGCGGTCTCGCAGACCCGCTCGATCGCCGCGCGGGTGCCGTCCTTCGCCAGGGACAGACAGGCGGCCACCACCGAGTCCGGGGTCGCGCCGGGGGCGCACGCCGCGGCCACCGCCGCCGCGAAGACCCCGGCCGCCTCCCTGCCGTACGACGACTGGTGGGCGCCCGCGACGTCCAGCGCCTCGGCGTACGCGCCCGCCGGGTGGGCGGCGTTGACCAGGCCGACCGGGGCCATGTACATCGCCGCCCCGCAGTTGACGATGTTTCCGGTGCCGGCCTCGCGGGGGTCGGCATGGCCGTAGTGGAGGCGGGCCACGAGCCACTTCTCCGCGAGGAAGATCCGCTGCAACGGCAGGGCCTCCGCCTCCAGTTCGGGGATCCACCGCGGGGTGGTCATCAGGTCGGGGACCAGATGGTCGGCGATCGCGTAGGCGTCCAGGTGGTCGCGGACGCGCTCGTAGACCCGGACCAGCGCGTGCGTCATGAGGGTGTCGTCGGTGACGTGGCCGTCGCCCTTGTGGTACGGGGCGATGGGGCGGGCGGTGCGCCAGGCGTCGCCGTTCCAGGGGCCGACGATGCCGTGGACGCGGCCGCCGTGGCGTTCGAGGATCTGGTCGGGGGAGTAGCCCTCCACGGGGCCGCCGAGGGCGTCGCCGACAGCGGCGCCGACCAGGGCGCCGGTGATCCGTTCGGCGAGGGACTCCGCCCGGCCTTCCCTTTCCCGGCTTTCCGCACGCCGGGCGGGTTCTCCTCGGTTTTGTTCTTCTGTGGGCGTCATGCCCCGAATCATCCTCCTGGTGGGGCCGGTTGTGCGGCTTCCAGGAGTTCGGCGAGTTCCACCAGGTCGGTGCCGGTGAGGCGGGGCAGGACGCAGCCGGGGAGGGTGCGGCAGGCGTCCCGCCAGGCCGCGGGGAGCGCCGCGCCGCCGCCCAGCGCGCCGCTGAGGGCGCCCGCGAGGGCCGGGGCCGAGTCGGCGACCCGGGACAGGCAGGCCGCCGCGGGGATCGCCTCGGCGATCCGGCCGTGCGCGGCGACGGTGAGCGCGAGGGCGACGGGGACGGTCTCGGCGGCGGCGATGCCGTAGCTGTAGACGTGGTCGACGATCTGGTGCTCCAGGAGGGGGATCAGGGCGAACGCGCTGTCCGCGTCCGCCGCGAGGCGCAGGGCGTGCCGGGCGTTGCGGCCGATCTCCGTCTCCCGCGGCAGCTCGGCGAGCGCGGCCGTCGCGCAGGCCCGCGCGTCCGCGCCGGACAGCGCGAGCGCCACCGCGGCGGCCATCGCGCGGGCGCCGTGCACGCCGTCGCCGTCCTGGGTGTAGCGGGCGTCGAACTCCGCGAGGTCGGCGGCGGCCTTCGGGTCGCCGGGGTGGGCGACCGCGAGGACACAGGCGCGGACGCAGGCCGCGTCGTCGAAGTAGTGCGGGTTGTCGTGGCCGGAGGCGGGCGGGCGCAGGCCCGCGGCGAGGTTGCCGAGGCCGGCGCGTACGGAGATGCGGGCGCGCAGGGGGAGGACGGCGGACTCGATCTCGGGGGCGCGCTCGGCCGCGGCGGCGACCTCGCTCGCGACGGCGTTCCAGGTGAGGTCGATCGCGGCGCGCATGCGGCGGTCCCGGCTGAGATCGCCGAGGACGGTGTCGTCGCCGGCCCGCAGGACCGCCTCCGCGGCGAACACCGCCCACTCGGCGTCGTCGGAGGGGCCGAGGCGGAGGGGTTCCGGGGGCTGGTTCAGGGCGATGGGGACGGGGAGGGTGGTGGTGGCGTTGTGCTCGGCGAAGGTGTCCAGTTCGCGGGTGAGGCGGCGGGTCCAGTCGGGCATGCGGGCGGCGCGGTGGCGAGCCGCGGGCCAGCCGGCGGCGTCGCCTGCGGCCAGGCCCAGGAGGAGACCTTCGACTCGGTGGGGTGGGAGTGGGGGTCGGTTGTGTCGGGTGCGGGTCGTTCTGGTGGGGCGTACTCGCCGTCGGCGGGTGGAGGGCCGTCGGTGGGCGTGGGGTGGGCAGCGGGGGCGTCGCCGGGTGCGGGTGGGCCCTGTGGGCCGGGCTCGGGTGCGCGTGGTTCCTGCGGGGAGGGCTCGGCGGTGGGTTGCCCCTGCGGGGCGGGCTCGGCGGTGGGCTGGTCCTGTGGGGCGGGGGCGGTGTCCGTGGACGGGGGGTTCAGGGGGGTCTTGAGTGCTGTCGCGGTGTCCCAGGGCGCCGGTGGGGTCATGGCGTCACCTTCGCGTCGTGTCGTGGGGGCGGTGCGGCCGCCGCGGGGGTGAGCAGGTCCGCGATGGCCAGGACGTGGTGGCCGGCCATCGCGGGCAGGCAGCTGCCGCGGGCGGGGCCGATGGCGGACGCCCAGTCCGGGGGGATGGCGGACGCGCCCTGGGTCGCGCCGGCGAGCGCGCCGGCGACGGCGGCCGTGGTGTCGGCGTCGCGGCCCATGTTGACGGCGGTCAGCACCGCCTCCTTGAAGTCGCCGTCGGCGGCGGCGTACGCGCCGAAGGCGAGGGCGACCGCCTCGGGGGCGAGGTCGGTCCACGGGTAGCCGCCGATGACGACCGCCGAGCGGACCGCGCGCTCGCCCCGGTGGGCGACGGTCACCGCGCGGCGCAGGGAGCGGGCCGTCCAGGAATCGTCGGGGACGACGGCGAGGGCGGAGGCGACGACCGCGATGGGCGAGGCGCCCGCCATGGCCGCGGCGACGCCCGCCGCGACCGCCTGGCCGCCGTAGATGCCCTCGCCGTCGTGGCTGACCGAGCCGTCGATCGCGACGAGGCGCGCGGCCTCGGCGGGGCGGCCGGCGGCGAAGACGCCGTGCGGGGCCGCGCGCATGGCCAGGCCGTCGCTCCAGGCGTGCCGGTGCTGGGCGGAGATGGGCGCGGCGAGGCCGCGGCGCAAATTCTCCAGGGTGCCGCGCTCGCTGAAGCCCGCGCCCCGGAAGGGGCCCTCCGCGCGGTCGGCGATCCACTCGTGCCAGGCGGCCTCCACGTGCGCCGGGGTGAGCGCGGAGCCGTGCCGGGCCAGGAGCAGGCCCGAGAAGATCGCGTACTCGGTGTCGTCGGTGCCGGCCGGGGTGTCGGTGACGTAACCGGTGATCCGGCCCCAGCGGGCGCGGATCTCGGACGGTTTCATGTTCTCGGCGGGGGCTCCCAGCGCGTCCCCGACGGCCAGACCGAGCAGCGCGCCGCGGGCCCGTTCGCGCAGGCCGGCGGCGTCGCCGGGTGCCGGGGCCGAGGGAATGCAGGCGGTCGGTGCCATGCAGGCCTCTCCTCTCGGGGGGCGCCGTGGGACGGCGCGGAGCCCTTTGCGGAACTGTCCCCCGGCGGGGTGCGCCGCGCAGCCTCAGGCGTCTCAGCATCACCCGGTCGACATATGAGCATGATCGCGCCCGGACGAGCGCAGAGCGATAAAACCGCAGGTTAGCCCAGCCTTTCCTTGCTGGCGGGAAGGAATGCGGCGACGTAGTCTGGGTGTTGTCAAAAAATAGAAGCAGTCCAAAGAAGCATGTCTGGGGGACCGTGATGGCCATCATCGAGACCGAGGCGGCGCTGCACGAGGCGCACCGCGACAACCACACCCACCGCGACGTGAACGGCGGCTGGCTGCGCCCCGCCGTCTTCGGCGCGATGGACGGCCTGGTCTCCAACCTCGCCCTGATGACCGGTGTCGCGGGCGGCAGCGCCAGCCAGCACGCGGTCGTGCTGAGCGGACTCGCGGGGCTCGCCGCCGGCGCGTTCTCGATGGCCGCCGGCGAGTACACCTCCGTGGCCTCCCAGCGCGAGCTGGTCGAGGCCGAGCTGGACGTGGAGCGCCGCGAGCTGCGCCGCCACCCCCAGGACGAGGAGGCGGAGCTGGCCGCGCTGTACGTGTCGCGGGGCGTCGACCCCGGCCTCGCGCGCGACGTGGCGCGGCAGCTGTCCCGCGACCCCGAGCAGGCGCTGGAGATCCACGCCCGCGAGGAGCTGGGCATCGACCCCGCCGACCTGCCGTCGCCGCTGGTCGCCGCGGTGTCGAGCTTCGGCTCGTTCGCGCTGGGCGCCCTGCTGCCCGTCCTGCCGTACCTGCTGGGGGCGAGCGCCCTGTGGCCGGCGGTGCTGCTGGCGCTGCTCGGGCTCTTCCTGTGCGGTGCGGTGGTGGCGAGGGTGACCGCGCGGAGCTGGTGGTTCAGCGGTGTGCGCCAGCTTGCCCTGGGCGGTGCCGCGGCCGGTGTGACGTACGCCCTGGGCATGGCGTTCGGTGTGGCCGTAGGATGACGCGGCTGGAACGTATGCGTTGCGCCGCATAACTAGCCGTTACTCGCTGGTTTCGGCCGCATGACCAGTGGGCATGAGCCGTAAGCGCTGTGGGCAATGAGGCCTGCGGCGCGCCCGCGGGGTGAGCGACGCTGCTCCCTCCGCCCCGGACCGCCGGACATCGATCTGTCCGCATCGGTCCCCTTTGCTTCCGCCGCCGACGCGGCACCCGCCGCAACCGCGGCGTCCGCATGCTGGAACGGAGTATCCGGTTCCCGAGAACCGCTCCATCATGTAACCTGCACGAAATTTTGATCTCATCGCAGATCTCGCAGAGGGCCAACGTCGTCCCTCGGCAGCTTCCCCAGCGCCTTACGGGCCTGGGAGGTACCACCAGCCACATGACGACGACGGGAGAGCCGATGCGTACGCCGCGCCAGCCGTCCCAGCACTCCGCGAATGGCCAGAACTGGTCCTTCATGGATGCTCGCCCTGCTGCGCAGGGTATGTACGACCCCCGCAACGAGCACGACGCCTGCGGCGTCGGCTTCGTCGCCACCCTCACCGGCGAGGCGTCCCACACCCTGGTCGAGCAGGCCCTCACCGTCCTGCGCAACCTCGAACACCGCGGTGCCACCGGCTCCGAGCCGGACTCCGGCGACGGTGCGGGCATCCTCTCCCAGGTCCCGGACGCCTTCTTCCGCGAGGTGGCCGGATTCCAGCTGCCCGAGGCCGGTGCCTACGCCGTCGGCATCGCCTTCCTGCCGGAGGACGGCACCACCGACGCCGTCTCGCGCATCGAGACGATCGCCGGTGAGGAGGGCCTGACGGTCCTCGGCTGGCGCGAGGTCCCGGTCGCCCCCGACCTGCTCGGCGCGACCGCCCGCTCGACCATGCCGGTCTTCCGCCAGCTCTTCGTCGCCGACGGCCGCGCGAAGGGCATCGACCTCGACCGCAAGGCGTTCGTGCTGCGCAAGCGCGCCGAGCGCGAGGCGGGCGTCTACTTCCCGTCGCTGTCCGCGCGGACCATCGTCTACAAGGGCATGCTGACCACCGGGCAGCTGGAGCCGTTCTTCCCGGACCTGTCCGACCGCCGCTTCGCCTCCGCGATCGCGCTCGTGCACTCCCGGTTCTCCACGAACACCTTCCCGTCGTGGCCGCTCGCCCACCCCTACCGCTTCGTCGCGCACAACGGCGAGATCAACACCGTCAAGGGCAACCGCAACTGGATGGTCGCCCGCGAGTCCCAGCTGGTCTCCGACCTGTTCGGCGAGCGCGAGCTGGAGCGCATCTTCCCGGTGTGCACCCCGGACGCCTCCGACTCGGCGTCCTTCGACGAGGTCCTCGAACTCCTGCACCTCGGCGGCCGTTCGCTGCCGCACTCCGTGCTGATGATGATCCCGGAGGCGTGGGAGAACCACGACTCCATGGACCCGGCCCGGCGCGCCTTCTACCAGTACCACTCCACGATGATGGAGCCCTGGGACGGCCCCGCCTGTGTCTGTTTCACCGACGGCACCCAGGTCGGCGCCGTGCTCGACCGCAACGGCCTGCGCCCCGGCCGCTACTGGGTCACCGACGACGGCCTCGTCGTCCTCGGCTCCGAGGTCGGCGTCCTCGACATCGACCCCGCCAAGGTCGTGCGCAAGGGCCGCCTGCAGCCCGGCAAGATGTTCCTCGTCGACACCGCCGAGCACCGCATCATCGAGGACGACGAGATCAAGGCGCAGCTCGCGGCGGAGAAGCCGTACGCCGAGTGGCTGGAGGCCGGCGAGATCGAGCTGAGCGACCTGCCCGAGCGCGAGCACATCGTGCACACCCACGCCTCGGTCACCCGCCGCCAGCAGACCTTCGGCTACACCGAGGAGGAGCTGCGCGTCATCCTGGCCCCCATGGCCAAGACCGGCGCCGAGCCGATCGGCTCGATGGGCACCGACTCGCCGATCGCCGCCCTCTCCGAGCGCCCCCGGCTGCTCTTCGACTACTTCACCCAGCTGTTCGCGCAGGTCACCAACCCGCCGTTGGACGCCATCCGCGAGGAACTGGTCACCTCGCTGCGCTCCTCGCTGGGCCCGCAGGGCAACCTGCTGGAGCCGACCGCGGCCTCCTGCCGCTCCGTCGTGCTGCCCTTCCCGGTGATCGACAACGACGAGCTGGCCAAGCTCATCCACATCAACGCCGACGGCGACATGCCCGGCTTCAAGGCCGCGACCCTGTCCGGCCTGTACCGGGTGCACGGCGGCGGCGAGGCGCTGGCCGCGCGGATCGAGGAGATCTGCGCCGAGGCCGACGCCGCGATCGAGAACGGCGCCCGCCTGATCGTCCTGTCGGACCGCCACTCCGACGCCGAGCACGCGCCGATCCCGTCGCTGCTGCTCACCGCGGCCGTCCACCACCACCTCATCCGCACCAAGCAGCGCACCCAGGTGGGCCTGCTGGTCGAGGCCGGCGACGTCCGCGAGGTCCACCACGTCGCCCTGCTCATCGGCTACGGCGCCGCCGCGGTCAACCCCTACCTGGCCATGGAGTCGGTCGAGGACCTGCTGCGCGCGGGCACCTTCATCAACGGCCTGGAGCCCGAGCAGGCCATCAAGAACCTGATCAAGGCGCTCGGCAAGGGCGTCCTGAAGGTCATGTCCAAGATGGGCATCTCGACCGTCGCCTCCTACCGCGGCGCGCAGGTCTTCGAGGCCGTCGGCCTCGACGAGGCCTTCGTCGAGAAGTACTTCAACGGCACCGCCACCAAGATCGGCGGCGTCGGCATCGACGTCATCGCCCAGGAGGTCGCCGCCCGCCACGCCAAGGCCTACCCGGCCTCCGGCATCGCTCCCGCGCACCGCGCGCTGGAGATCGGCGGCGAGTACCAGTGGCGCCGCGAGGGCGAGCCGCACCTGTTCGACCCGGAGACGGTCTTCCGCCTCCAGCACTCCACGCGCACCGGCCGCTACGACATCTTCAAGAAGTACACCGAGCGCGTGAACGAGCAGTCCGAGCGGCTGATGACGCTGCGCGGCCTGTTCGGCTTCAAGTCGGACCGGCAGCCGATCCCGATCGACGAGGTCGAGCCGGTCTCCGAGATCGTCAAGCGGTTCTCGACCGGCGCCATGTCGTACGGCTCCATCTCCAAGGAGGCGCACGAGACCCTCGCCATCGCCATGAACCAGCTGGGCGGCAAGTCCAACACCGGTGAGGGCGGCGAGGACCCGGAGCGCCTGTACGACCCGGCGCGCCGGTCCAGCATCAAGCAGGTGGCCTCCGGCCGCTTCGGTGTGACGAGCGAGTACCTCGTCAACGCCGACGACATCCAGATCAAGATGGCCCAGGGCGCCAAGCCCGGCGAGGGCGGCCAGCTGCCCGGCCACAAGGTCTACCCGTGGGTGGCGAAGACCCGTCACTCCACGCCGGGCGTCGGCCTGATCTCCCCGCCGCCGCACCACGACATCTACTCCATCGAGGACCTGGCCCAGCTGATCCACGACCTGAAGAACGCGAACCCGCAGGCGCGGATCCACGTCAAGCTGGTCTCCGAGGTCGGCGTCGGCACGGTCGCGGCGGGTGTGTCCAAGGCGCACGCGGACGTCGTGCTCATCTCCGGCCACGACGGCGGCACCGGCGCCTCCCCGCTCACCTCGCTCAAGCACGCGGGCGGCCCCTGGGAGCTGGGCCTGGCCGAGACCCAGCAGACGCTGCTGCTCAACGGGCTGCGCGACCGGATCGTCGTGCAGACCGACGGCCAGCTGAAGACCGGCCGTGACGTCGTCATCGCCGCGCTGCTCGGCGCCGAGGAGTTCGGTTTCGCGACCGCGCCGCTCGTCGTCTCCGGCTGCGTCATGATGCGCGTCTGCCACCTCGACACCTGCCCGGTCGGCATCGCCACCCAGAACCCGGTCCTGCGCGACCGGTTCACCGGCAAGGCCGAGTACGTCGTCAACTTCTTCCAGTACATCGCGCAGGAGGTCCGCGAGCTCCTCGCCGAGCTGGGCTTCCGCTCCATCGAGGAGGCCGTCGGCCACGCCGAGGTCCTCGACGTCACCCGCGCGGTCGACCACTGGAAGGCACAGGGCCTGAACCTGGAGCCGCTGTTCCACGTGCCCGAGCTGCCCGAGGGCGCGGTCCGCCACGCCCTGGTCGCCCAGGACCACGGCCTGGAGAAGGCGCTCGACAACGAGCTGATCAAGCTCGCGGCCGACGCGCTGGGCGCGAACGACGCCACCGAGGCCCAGCCGGTGCGCGCCCAGGTCGCCATCCGCAACATCAACCGCACGGTCGGCACCATGCTCGGCCACGAGGTGACGAAGAAGTTCGGCGGCGCAGGGCTCCCCGACGACACCATCGACATCACCTTCACCGGTTCCGCCGGCCAGTCCTTCGGCGCCTTCGTCCCGCGCGGCGTCACGCTGCGCCTGGAGGGCGACGCCAACGACTACGTCGGCAAGGGCCTCTCGGGCGGCCGGATCGTCGTCCGCCCGGACCGCGGCGCCGACCACCTCGCCGAGTACAGCGTCATCGCCGGCAACACCATCGGCTACGGCGCGACCAGCGGTGAGATGTTCCTGCGCGGCAAGGTCGGCGAGCGCTTCTGCGTCCGCAACTCCGGCGCGCTGGTCGTCTCCGAGGGCGTGGGCGACCACGGCTGCGAGTACATGACCGGCGGCCACGCGGTGGTCCTCGGCGAGACGGGCCGCAACTTCGCGGCCGGCATGTCCGGCGGTGTCGCCTACGTCATCGACCTGGACCGCGACAACGTCAACGCCGGCAACCTGGACTCCGTCGAGGCGCTGGACGAGGCCGACAGGCAGTGGCTGCACGACGTGGTGCGCCGCCACCACGAGGAGACGGGCTCCACCGTCGCCGAGAAGCTGCTCGCGGACTGGGACGCCGCCGCCGAGCGCTTCAGCAAGATCATCCCCCGCACGTACAAGGCAGTGCTCGCCGCCAAGGACGCCGCCGAGCGAGCCGGTCTCTCTGAGTCCGAGATCACCGAGAAGATGATGGAGGCGGCGATCAATGGCTGACCCGAAGGGCTTTCTGAACCACGGCCGCGAGGTCGCCAAGTCCCGCCCGGTCGAGGAGCGCGTCAGGGACTGGAACGAGGTCTACGTCCCCGGCTCGCTGCTGCCGATCATCAGCAAGCAGGCCAGCCGGTGCATGGACTGCGGCATCCCGTTCTGCCACAACGGCTGTCCGCTGGGGAACCTGATCCCCGAGTGGAACGACTACGCCTACCGCGAGGACTGGCAGGCGGCCTCGGAGCGGCTGCACGCGACGAACAACTTCCCGGAGTTCACCGGCCGGCTGTGCCCGGCTCCGTGTGAGTCGGCGTGTGTGCTGGGCATCAACCAGCCGCCGGTCACCATCAAGAACGTCGAGGTCTCGATCATCGACAAGGCGTGGGAGACCGGGGACGTCGCCCCGCAGATCCCCGAGCGCCTGTCGGGCAAGACCGTCGCGGTCGTCGGCTCCGGCCCCGCGGGCCTGGCCGCCGCCCAGCAGCTGACCCGCGCCGGTCACACGGTCGCCGTCTACGAGCGCGCGGACCGCATCGGAGGCCTCCTGCGGTACGGCATCCCCGAGTTCAAGATGGAGAAGCGGCACATCAACCGCCGTATCGAGCAGATGCGCGCGGAGGGCACCCGCTTCCGCACCGGCATCGAGATCGGCCGCGACCTCAAGGCGACCGACCTGAAGAAGCGCTACGACGCGGTGGTCCTGGCCGTCGGCGCCACCACCGCGCGCGACCTGCCGGTGCCGGGCCGCGAGCTCAAGGGCATCCACCAGGCCATGGAGTACCTGCCGCTGGCCAACAAGGTGCAGGAGGGCGACTTCGTGGCGCCCCCGATCACGGCCGAGGGCAAGCACGTCGTGGTCATCGGCGGCGGCGACACCGGCGCGGACTGCGTCGGCACCGCCCACCGCCAGGGCGCGGCCTCGGTGACGCAGCTGGAGATCATGCCCCGCCCGGGCGAGGAGCGGAACCCGGTCTCCCAGCCGTGGCCGACCTTCCCGATGCTGTACAAGGTCACCTCCGCGCACGAGGAGGGCGGCGAGCGGGTCTACTCCGTGTCGACCACCCACTTCGAGGGCGACGAGGACGGCAACGTACAGTGGCTGCACCTGGTCGAGGTGGAGTTCACCGACGGCAAGCTGACCCAGAAGCCGGGCACGGAGCGCAAGATCCCCGCCCAGCTGGTGACGCTGGCCATGGGCTTCACCGGCACGGACCGTGAGAACGGTCTGGTGGAGCAGTTCGGCCTGGAGCTCGACGAGCGCGGCAACATCGCCCGCGACGCCGACTTCCAGACCAACGTCCCGGGTGTCTTCGTCGCCGGTGACGCGGGCCGCGGTCAGTCGCTCATCGTGTGGGCGATCGCCGAGGGCCGCTCCGCCGCCCGCGGCGTGGACCGGTTCCTGACGGGTGCCAGCGACCTGCCGGCCCCGATCCGCCCGACGGACCGTGCCCTGACGGTCTGACACACGGCCCGCGAGGGCCGCACACACGTCCCGTACAACGGCGTACGGAACACAGACGGCGCCTGCCCCCAGTCCCCGACCGGACGATTGGGCAGGCGCCGCCGCATGTCCCGGCGCCGCCGGGCGGGCTCAGCCGGTCAGCTGGGCGAGCCTGGCGTACGTCAGCAGCAGGAGCAGCGCCAGCAGCCCCGCGCAGGCGGCGGCCTGGATCAGGGACCGGCGCGGGCCGCGGGGCACGAAGGCGTAGGCCGCGGTGACGGCGGCGCCCGCCAGCAGGCCGCCGAGGTGGCCCTGCCAGGAGGTGAGGCCCGCCGAGATCAGCAGCCACACGAGCAGCATGACCGTGTCGCGGTTGACGGTGTCCATGTCGCCGCCGAACCGGCGCGCCATGACGTAGTAGGCGGCGCCCAGACCGAACAGGCCGCCGGAGGCGCCGACGAACACGGCGTACGGCTCGGCGAGGAGCAGTTCGGCGACCGAACCGCCGAGGACCGACAGCAGGTACAGGGCGACGTACCGCACCCGGCCGAGCTGGGTCTCCAGGATCCGGCCCAGGTGCCACAGCGCGAGCATGTTCATCACGATGTGCGCGATGCCGAACGTGCCCTCGGTGGGCAGCAGATGCAGGAACCCGCTGGTGATCAGCCGGTCCCACTCCCCGGCGACGACACCTTCGGCGTGGAAGGGCCCGATGTACGCGCCCACGTGGTGGTAGTAGCCGCCGTCCGGCCCCACGAGCCGGGCGCCGACCATCTCGAACCGGTCCTCGAACGCGGGCAGCGCCAGCTGGAGCACGTAGGCGAGCACGTTCAGCGCGACCAGCACGTACGTCACCACGGGCGTGCCGGAGACCCGGCCGCCGACGACCGTGCGGGCCTGCCGCACCGAGCGGGCGCCCTCCTTGACGCACTCCGGGCACTGGTGGCCGACGGCGGCCTCGCGCATGCAGTCCGGGCAGATGTGGCGGTCGCAGCGCACACAGCGGACGTAACACTCCACCGTGGGGTGGCGGTAGCAGGTCGGGACGGGGGACTCGGGTTCCACGCCGGCTCCTCGGGAGGCTGATGACGGACGGTGAGCCGGTTGGGGACGGCGGCGAACAAAATAACGAACGGTGCGGTGGGGGCGGGCAGGCGGGGCCGGAAGGGGCGGTGGCGGCCGCCGGGGTGCCGTACGCTCGGCTGCCGGAAAGCCGGTGACCGAGGGGGAGTCCACATGGCCGCGATCAGTCTCGACAAGGTGAGCCGGACCGCGCCCGCGCTCGTGAACCTCTACAAGAGCGCCGGGGTGTCGCTCGCCAAGCACGGCCTGGACGGGCAGCGGGCCGCCGTTTACCTCGTCGTCGACTACTCCGGCTCCATGCGGCCGTACTACAAGGACGGCAGTGTGCAGGCGCTCGCCGACCGGGTGCTCGGGCTGTCCGCGCACCTCGACGACGACGGCCGGGTGCCGGTGGTGTTCTTCTCCACGGACGTCGACGCCGTCACCGAGCTGGAACTCGCCGGCCACCAGGGCCGCGTCGAGCGGATCGTGGCCGGGCTCGGGCACATGGGCAAGACCAGCTACCACCTGGCCATGGACGCCGTCATCGACCACTACCTCGACAGCGGTGCCACCGACCCCGCCTTCGTCGTCTTCCAGACCGACGGCGGCCCCGTCGACAAGCTCGCCGCCGAGCGGTTCCTCTGCAAGGCCTCCCGGCTGCCGCTGTTCTGGCAGTTCATCGGCTTCGGCGACCCCGGCAGCCGGCAGTTCGAGTTCCTGCGCAAACTGGACGACCTGCCGGTGCCGGAGAAGCGGGTCGTGGACAACGCCGGGTTCTTCCACGCGGGCGAGGACCCGCGCGCGGTGTCCGACGCCGAGCTGTACGACCGTCTCGTGGGCGAGTTCCCGCAGTGGCTGGCGGCGGCCCGGGAGCGGGGGATCGTACGGGCCTGAGGGCACGCGGCGGTGGCCGCGCCCGGCCGGGCCGGTCCTACGTGTCGCACTCCAGCACCGTCCGGCACAGCGCACACCGCGCCCGCACCCGCCCCCGCACCGGCACTCTGATCCGCTGGTGGCAGGTCGGGCAGGGGAACGACACCCGCAGCGGCCCCTCGGCGCCGGGCGTGAACGCGTAGGGCACGTCCGGCGCGCCGACGGCGGTGTGCCGGTCCTGGGCGTGCCGCCGGTCGCGGGCGTAGCGGCGGCGGCCCGCCCAGCCGGCCGCGGTCAGCGGCGGCTGCTGCCCGTCCCGGCGGGCCAGGGCCATGCCCTTGCCGTACGCCGTGTACGCCTGCGGGCTGGTGAACCACACCGACGGGTCCTCACCGAAGAGCAGGGCGCGCTTGGCGAGGACGTAACCGAACTCCTCGGGTGTCAGATAGCCGAGTTTCTGGCTGGACACGCCGTCCTCCCGGTAGGCGTCCAGCAGCAGCCAGCCGGCGCCGAGGTAGGCCGTCGTCGTGTCGGTCAGGATCTCGTTGTCGCGGGTGCCGGGGAAGGACAGGCCGAGGCGGTGCAGGTACACGTGCGTCACCTCGTGCGCGAGGGCCGCGCCGATGTCCCGGCGGTGGGTGCGGAAACGGTCGTTCAGCTCCACGAAGTACTCGGGCCCGGCGGCGAGTTCCACGTTCGCCGCCTGCGTCATCGCCCGGAAGCCGACGATCAGCCGGGCGTCCGGCAGCCGGTAGTGCCGCACCAGCTCGCGGGCCACCCGCTGGGCGCCGAGATGGAGGTCGTCGGTGTCGGCGAAGGCCACGTCGGCCGGGAGCACGCTCGTCGCGAAGGTCCGCACGGTGTCGTACGACAACCGCCGGTACAGCGCGGTGATCGCGGCCCGCACCGTCTCCAGGTGCGGGTAGCCGTGCTCGACCGGTCCGCCGTTCGCCACGCCGACTCCCCAGGACGTCCCGAACCCGGTTTCCACTCTACGAGCAGGGGAGCGGATTTTCGCCCGACGGGTTCCCTCCGGACCGCGTGAGATCCGTCCTTGTCATGCACGCCGACTGATCACATACTGCGAGCCGCCCAACGCCCCATGAAAGGACTTACGTTGACCCCTACCTCGACCACCGCCGCCAAGAGAGGCGGCCTGGCGCTGGCGAAGAAGGCCGCCGCGGCCGGTGCCGTCGCGCTCGCGGTCGCCAGCCTCCAGCCGGTCAGTGCCGCGTACGCCGCCGACGCGCGCGTCATCGGCGGAAAGCCCGCCGCGCAGAACGAGTTCCCCTTCATGGTCCACCTCTCCATGGGCTGCGGCGGGGCGCTCTACAAGAAGGACATCGTCCTGACCGCGGCGCACTGCATGGACGGCTCCGGCAACAACAACCGGATCACCGTCACCGCCGGTGTCGCCGACCTGAACTCCTCCGCCGCGATCAAGGTCAAGTCGACCAAGGTCAAGGTGGCGCCCGGCTACGACGGCACGGGCAAGGACTGGGCGCTGATCAAGCTCGCCAAGCCGATCGACAAGCCCACCCTGAAGATCGCCACCACCACGCGCTACAACCGCGGCACCTTCACGATCGCGGGCTGGGGGGACACGCGCGAGGGCGCCGGCACCGGCACCACCAAGCTCCAGAAGGCGTCCGTCCCGTTCGTCAGCGACCGCGCGTGCAAGTGGCACTACGGCAACCGGCTGGTGCCGAAGGAGGAACTGTGCGCCGGATACACCTCCGGCGGCATCGACACCTGCCAGGGCGACTCGGGCGGTCCCATGTTCCGCAAGGACGACGCGGGCAAGTGGATCCAAGTCGGCATCGTCAGCTGGGGTGACGGCTGCGCCCGCACCGGCGTGCCCGGTGTCTACACCGAGGTCAGCACCTTCGCCAAGGACATAGCCAAGGCCGCGTCGGCGCTGTGATCCACCCGGCGTGAGACGACGTACGGCGGAGCCGCCTTGAGGGTGCGGCTCCGCCGTACGCCGTCCTGCGCCCGGAAGCCGCCACCGCGCGGGAGCCCTCATCGAGTGGGAAGCCCTCACCGTGCGGAGGCCCGCCGCGCGGGAAGCCCCGACCGCGCCGAGCGCTGTCGCGAACCGCTCGGTCCCCGTTCCGCCCCCTGGCAGAATCCGGGCGGTGACCGCCGAACAGCAGCACCCCGAAGCCCACGCGGCCCCCGAAGCGCCCGCGACCCCCGCGGCCCCCGCCGCGCCGACCCTGCGCACCGGAGGCCGGGACGACGCCCTCGAAGAGCTTCTGGACGACGCGCTCACCGTGTTCAACGGCGCGGCCACCGGGGCCGGCACCCCGCGGGAGTTCAGCGTCCGGCTCGACGACGCCACCGGGAAACCGGCCGGCGGGCTCACCGGGCACACGTGGGGCGAGCTGTGCGCCGTCCGTCTGCTGTGGGTGCGCGAGGACCTGCGGGGAGCGGGCTGGGGGAGCCGGCTGATGCGGGCCGCCGAGGAGGAGGGCGTGCGGCGAGGCTGCACGCACATGGTCGTCTCGACGTACACCTTCCAGGCTCCCGAGTTCTACCGGAAGCTCGGCTTCCGGGAAACCGGGCGCACCCCGGGCGTGCCCGGCGGCCACGCGGACGTGTCGTTCCACAAGGTGATCGGCGGCTGATCGGTCGGGGCCCGGCCCCGTAGGGTGGACCCTCATGACCACCAGCAACACCGGTACCGGTGACGTCGACCCCGCCGTCCGCGAAGAGCTCGCCCGGCTGCGCGACAGCATCGACAACATCGACGCGGCTGTCGTCCACATGCTCGCCGAGCGGTTCAAGTGCACCCAGCAGGTCGGCCGTCTCAAGGCCGTGCACCAGCTGCCGCCCGCCGACCCCGCGCGCGAGGCCCGGCAGATCGCCCGGCTGCGCGCGCTCGCGGAGAGCGCCAAACTGGACCCCGCGTTCGCCGAGAAGCTGCTGAACTTCATCATCGCCGAGGTGATCCGCCACCACGAGCGCATCGCCGAGGACGCCGTGAACGGTCAGACCCCGACCGCCGGTTGACCCGGCACGGCTCCCCGGCGGGGGACCGGACCCGGGCGAGGTACGCCCCGCCCCACCGGCACGCCACGTCATCCGTCGGGCGCGGACCGTGACCGCCCGGTCGCCGTCGTCCCGCTCACGGCAGCGGCCCCGGACCGGGCGCCCGCCCACCCCCGCCCCGCCCCGTCCGCCCCGTCCCCGCGGCTCCCGCGACCCCACCACGGCGCGGGAGGGGCACCCGGGCACAGTCCGCTCCGCCCCCGCACCTCCCCCCACCGCCTCTGTCCCGTGCCCAGGCCATCAGGCAGCATGTGCTCCATGTCCGTACTCACGCGCGACGAAGCGCAGACCCGTGCCCAGCTCCTCGACGTCCACCGCTACACGATCGACCTCGATCTGACGACGGGGGACGAGACCTTCGACTCCCTCACCGTCATCCGCTTCGCCGCCCGCACGGACGCGGACACCTTCGTCGAGCTCAAGCCCGCCGAGTTGTACTCCGCCACCCTGGACGGACAGCCCCTCGACCCCGAAAGCCTGGACGACAACCGCCTGCCCCTGAAGAACCTCACGGCGGGCGAGCACGAGCTGCGCGTCCACGCGGTGATGCGCTACTCCCGCACCGGGGAGGGCATGCACCGCTTCACCGACCCCACCGACGGCGAGACATACGTCTACACCCAGCTGTTCATGGACGACGTCCAGCGCGTCTTCGCCGCCTTCGACCAGCCCGACCTCAAGGCCGTGTTCGAGCTGTCGGTGAAGGCCCCCGCGCACTGGACCGTCCTCGCCAACGGCGTCACCGAGCACACCGGCGGCGGCGTGTGGAAGGCGGCACCCACCCCGCTGATCTCCACCTATCTCGTCGCCGTCGCCGCCGGCCCCTGGCACTCGGTGCGCACCGAGCACCGCGGCCTGCCCTTCGGCATCCACTGCCGCCGCTCCCTCGCCCCCCACCTGGACGCGGACGCCGAGGAGATCCTCGAGATCACCCAGCAGTGCTACGACCGCTACCACGAGAAGTTCGAGGAGCCGTACCCCTTCGACTCCTACGACCAGGCGTTCGTCCCCGAGTTCAACGCGGGCGCGATGGAGAACCCCGGACTGGTCACCTTCCGCGACGAGTTCGTCTACCGCTCCGCCGTCACCGACACCGAGCGGCAGACCCGCGCGATGGTCATCGCCCACGAGATGGCCCACATGTGGTTCGGCGACCTCGTCACCCTCCGGTGGTGGGACGACATCTGGCTGAACGAGTCCTTCGCCGAGTACATGGGCTACCAGACCCTCACCGAGGCGACCCGCTTCACCGACACCTGGACCGACTTCGGCGTCGTCCGCAAGGCCTGGGGCTACGACGCCGACCAGCGCCCCTCCACCCACCCCGTGGCCCCCGAGGCCGTCGAGGACACCGCCTCCGCGCTGCTCAACTTCGACGGCATCTCCTACGCCAAGGGTGCCTCCGCGCTGCGCCAGCTCGTCACCTGGCTCGGCGAGAAGGACTTCCTCGCCGGCATCAACACCCACTTCGCCCGCCACCGGTTCGCCAACGCCACCCTCGCCGACTTCATCGACTCCCTCGCCTCCGCCACCGAACGCGACGTCCACGCGTGGGCGGACGCCTGGCTGCGCACGACCGGCGTCGACACCCTCACCCCGCGCGTCACCGCGGGGGCCGACGGCACCCGCACCCTCACCGTCGACCGCGCGGGCAGCCGCCCGCACCGCATCGCCGTCGGCCTGTACGACCTCGACCTCGCCGACGAGGCCCGCCTCACCCTGCGCGAACGCGTCGAACTCGACGTCCCGCAGACCGCACCGCAGCCCCTCGGCAAGCGGCCCGCCCTGCTGCTGCCCAACGACGGCGACCTCACCTACGCCAAGGTCCGCTTCGACCCGGAGTCCTTCGCGACGGTGCGCTCCGCGCTGTCCGGGCTGCCCGAACCGCTCTCCCGCGCGGTGGTGTGGAACGCGCTGCGCGACGCCGTCCGCGACGGCGAGCTGCCGGCCACCGCCTACCTGGACATCGCCCGCGCCCACCTCCCGCGCGAGACCGACCTGGCCCTCGTCCAGGGCGTCCTCGGCTTCGCCACGGTACAGATCGCCGACCGCTATCTGACGCCCGAGGCCCGCCCGGCCGCCCTCGCCACCCTCGCCCGTATCTGCCGCGACCTCATCCGCCGCACCGAGGACGGCGACCACCCCGGCCTGCGCCTGATCGCGGTACGGCACTTCATCGACACCGCCGCCCACCCCGACACCATCGCCGCCTGGCTCGCCGACGGCACCGTCCCCGGCGGCCCCGAGCTGGACCCGGAGCTGCGCTGGCGCATCCTCGGCCGGCTCGCCGTCCTCGGCGCCACCGACGAGGCCGCCATCGCCGCCGAACTGCGCCGCGACCCCAGTGCCACCGGCCAGGAGGGCGCCGCCCGCTGCCGCGCCGCGCTGCCCGACGAGGCCGCGAAGGCGCGGGCGTGGGAGGCGATGTTCGCCGGCGACGACCTGTCCAACTACCTGTTCACGGCCACCGCGCGGGGCTTCTGGCAGCCCGAACAGGCCGATCTCGTACGCCCGTACGTGGCGCGCTTCTACGAGGACGCCGTCGCCGTCGCCGCCCGGCGCGGCCCCGCCATCGCCGACGCCGCGGGCCGCTGGGCGTTCCCCGCGCACGCCGTCGACGCCGAGACCCTGGCCCTCGGCGAGCGGTGCCTGCGCGACGCCGACCCCATCCCCGCCCTGCGCCGCAAGCTCGTCGACCAACTCGACGACCTCGCCCGCGCGTTGCGGGTGCGGCAGGCCCTAGGACCGGGGGAGTAGGAGAGTCGTAGGCCACGGCTGGTCCCCACAGCCGAGGCGGGGGACTGAACGATCTTCCTAGGCTCGGACGAGCGGAATCGATCAGTCAACGCCCCAGGAGGCAACCCGTGATCGTGGTGACCGGCGCCACCGGCAACGTCGGCCGAGCCCTCGTCGACCGTCTCGTCGCACACGGCGAACCGGTCCGGGCGCTGACCCGGGACCCGCGGCGGGCACGGCTGCCGGAGCGGGCCGAGGTGGTACGGCTCGACCCCGGCGACCCCGCCGCGCCGTTCCGGGGCGCGACCCGGCTGTTCCTGTACGTCCAGGGCGCCGGGGACCGCATGGGCGACTTCCTCGCCGCCGCGCGGGACGCCGGGGTGCGGCACGTCGTGCTGCTCTCCTCCGGGATCATCCAGGAGGGCGCCGACGAGACCCACCCGATCCACGTCATGCACGCCACCGTCGAACGGCAGGTCCGCGACAGCGGTCTGGCCTGGACGTTCCTGCGGCCCAACGCGTTCGCCACCAACGCCTTGCAGTGGCGTGCGCAGATCCGCGCCGGCGACACCGTGCGCGGCGTCTTCGCGAACGCGCTCACCGCGCCGATCCACGAGGACGACATCGCCGCCGTCGCCGAACGCGCCCTCCTCGACGGCGGCCACGAGGGAGCCGTGCACCGCCTCACCGGGCCGGAGGCGGTCACGACCGCCGAGCAGGTCGCCGCGCTCGGGCGGGCCCTCGTCCGCCCGCTGCGCTTCGCGGAGATCCCGCCGCACGAGGCCGGCCCCGACCTCTTCCCGCACGTCCCGCAGGACGCGCTGGAGGGCTTCCTGAAGACGATCGGCGGCCTCGTCGGCACCGAACCCGAGATCACCGGCACCGTCGAGGAGATCACCGGCAGCCCGGCCCGCACGTTCTCCCGGTGGGCCGAGGACCACGCGGACGACTTCCGCGACTGAGGACGGCGGCGTCCCGCCCCCCGGTACCCCCTTTCGAGTGCTGATCCCGAGCTTCCCGGGCGTGCCGCCCCGCCCGTCGCCAAGCTGACCGCATGAGCATGCCGCCCCTCGCCTCCGGTCCCGAAGGCCCCGGCGCGCTGGGGCCGTTGCTCGCCGCGGTGCTCGCCGCGCTGGAGGAGGGCGGCCGGGCCAGGGGCGGTCCCCTGCCGCCCGGCGGACCCGGCGCGGTCACCGCGCGGATGCGGGACGCCGTCGGGGACCCGCTCCCCGACGACGGCGACCCGGACGCCCCGCGGCGGCTGGTCCGGGCCCTCGCGGAGGGCGCCGCCGACCCCGCCGACCCCCTCTGCGCGGCCCACCTGCACTGCCCTCCCCTCGCCGTCGCCACCGCCGCCGACCTCGCGGCCAGCGTCCTCAACCCGTCCCTGGACTCCTGGGACCAGGCCCCCTCGGCGTCGGCACTGGAGGACCTGGTGACCGGCGCACTGGCGACCGAGATCTACCCGGACCGCACCCCGGCTGCCGGGGTCGACCCGGACCGCGGGCCGGGTGCCGGGCTCGACCCGGACCGCGGGCCGGCTGCCGGGCTCGACCCGGACCGCGGGTCGGCTGCCGAAAGCCACCCGGACCGCGAGCCGACCGCCGGGGACTACCCGGGCCGCGCATCGGCTGCCGGGGCTCACCCGGAACGCGCACCGGCTGCAGCGCGTCACCCGGACCGCACCCCGGCGGCCGAGAGCTACCCGGGCCGAGAGCCGGCCGCCGGGGGCCACCCGGGCCGCGCATCGGCCGCCGAAAGCTACCGGGACCGCGGGCCGGCTGCCAGGCTTCACCCGGACCGCGGGTCGGCCGCCGGGCTCGACCCGGACCGCACCCCGGTCGCCGGGGTTCACCCGGACCACGGGCGGGCCGCCGGGCTCCACCCGAACCGCACCCCGGCCGCCGGGCTCCACCCGAACCGCACCCCGGCCGCCGAGAGGCACCTCGACCGCACCCCGGCCGCCGAGAGGCACCTCGACCGCACCCCGGCCGCCGAGAGGCATCCCGACCGCACCCCGGCCGCCGAAAGCCGGCCCGACTGTCTGATCACCACCGGCGGCACCGAGTCCAACCACCTGGCGCTGCTGCTGGCCCGCGAGGTGCACGGCGCGGCGGTGCGGCCGGTGTTCGGGGCCAATGCCCACCACTCGCTCGCCCGGGCCGCCTGGCTGCTGGGCCTGCCCCGGCCCGTCGTCGTGCCCACGCCCGCCGGCGTCCTCGACCCGGCCGCCCTCGACGACGCGCTGACCGGCCTGGACGGCCCCCTCCTCGTCGCCGCGACCGCGGGCACCACCGACGCCGGGCTCGTCGACCCGCTGCCCGAGATCGCCGCCCGCTGCCGCGCCCACGGCGCCCGGCTGCACGTCGACGCCGCCTACGGGGGCGGGCTGCTGTTCAGCGACCGCCGCCGCGACCGGCTCACCGGACTCGACGCCGCCGACACCGTCACCCTCGACCTGCACAAACTCGGCTGGCAGCCGGTCGCCGCCGGACTGCTCGCGGTGCGCGACGCCCGCGACCTCGCCGCCCTGCACCAGCGCGCCGACTACCTCAACGCCGCCGACGACACCGAGGCCGGTCTGCCCGACCTGCTCGGCCGCTCCCTGCGCACCACCCGCCGCGCCGACGCCCTGAAGATCGCCGTCACCCTCAAGACCCTCGGCCGCAAGCAGCTCGGCGCCCTCGTCGACCACGTCTGCGACCTCGCCGCGACGTTCGCCGGCCTCGTCGCCGCGCACCCCGCGTTCGAGCTGTTCGACCGTCCCGTGCTCAGCACCGTGCTGTTCCGGCCCGCCGGGGCCGCCGACGACGCCGTGGCCGCCGTACGCCGCACCCTCCTCGCCGACGGCCGCGCCGTCCTCGGCCGGGCCCGCCCCGACGGCCGGCTCTGGCTGAAGGCCACCCTCCTCAACCCGCACACCCGGCCCGACGACCTGGCCTCGCTCCTGCAACTGGTGGAAGGACACACCCCCGATGACCCCGGCCCCCGCCCCTGACGACTCCCGCACCGAGCGCACCGCGGCACCCCGCGACCTGGTCGGCGTCGGCATCGGACCGCTGAACCTCTCCCTCGCCGCCCTCGCCCACCCGCTCACCGAAGTCGACGCCGTCTTCTACGAGCAGCGCCCCGCCTTCGACTGGCACCCCGGCCTGCTCATCGAGGACGCCACCCTCCAGGTGCCCTTCCTCGCCGACCTGGTGACCCTCGCCGACCCCGCCAGCCCCTGGACCTTCCTCAACTACCTCAAGTCCCGCGAGCGCCTCTTCCCCTTCTACTTCGCCGAGCGCTTCCACATCCGGCGCGCCGAGTACGACGCCTACTGCCGCTGGGTCTGCGAGAACCTCCCCGGACTGCGCTTCGCCCACCAGGTCGACGCCGTCCGCTGGAACCCCGAACGGGACGTCTTCGAGGTCGACCACACCCAGCTCGACGCCGACGGGGAAGCGGAGGCCCTCGGCCGCACGTACACCCGCAACGTCGTCCTCGGCATCGGCAGCGAACCCCACGTCCCCGACCCGCTGCGGCCCCTGGTCGACCTCCCCGGCGTGCCGGTCGTGCACGCCGCCGACTACCTGCACCACCGCGAGACCTTCCTCGCCGCCGGACACGTCACGGTCATCGGCGCCGGCCAGTCCGGCGCCGAGATCTTCCTCGACCTGCTCAAGGCCCGCCCGGCCGGCCGCGAGCGGCTGCACTGGCTCGGCCGCACCGAGGCGTTCGCACCCATGGAGTACTCCAAGCTCGGCCTGGAGCACTTCACCCCCGACTACACCCGCTACTTCCACGCCCTCGCCGAGCCCGTCCGCGACGCGCTCGTCTCCGCCCAGTGGCAGCTCCACAAGGGCATCGACGCCGCCACCCTCGCCGCCATCCACGACGAGCTGTACCGCCGCACCCTGCACGGCGGCTGGCCGGACGCGGTCCTCACCCCGGGCGTCCGCGTCCGCACCGCCGGCCGGATCGCCGCCACCAAGGTCGAACTGCACCTGGAACACGTCCAGCAGGGCACCCGCACCCGGCTCACCACCGACGCGGTCGTCCTCGCCACCGGCTACCGCGAGCGCCCGCTCGACCGGATCCTCGCCGGCCTCGACCCGTACCTGCGCCGCGACAGCCGCGGCCGCCCCCGCGTGGACGACGACTTCCGCCTCGTCCTGGACCCGTCCGTCACCGGCGCGGTCTACGTGCAGAACGCCGGACTGCACTCGCACGGCGTCGGCACCCCGGACCTCGGCCTGGCCGCCTGGCGCGGCGCGACCATCCTCAACGCGCTGACCGGCAAGGAGCCCTACCCCCTGCCGGACCGGACCGCGTTCACCACCTTCGGCCTGGAACAGCCACAGCCCCGGATCCCGGCCGGGCGGTGCCCGAAAGCGCTGACGCCCCTCGCGGACGGGATCTGAGACGCGTCACGGCGCCGGGAACACCGGCGTGCCGTTCCGCGTCAGCCGCCAGGTCGCCGACGCGAAGTCCTTCGGGTCCAGCACGCCCTTCGCCGTCACCCACTCGGCGATCCGGGTGCGGATCTCCGTCGACTCCGACCACAGCTCCGGCGCCGAGGCGACGTGCGGGAACGCGCCGCCGCCGTTGGCGCGGTAGTTGTTCACCGCGAACACGAACCGCTGCGCGTCGTCCAGCGGGGCACCGCCGTAGGTGAGGTTCCTGATGCGGGAACCGGCCGGCTGGGCGATGTCGATGTCGTACGACAGACCCGAGACGTAGTCGTAGTTGTAGTCCGGGCGGCCGCCGGCGTTGGTCAGCTTGTCCACGTCGACCGGCGCGCCGGCCGCCGTCTGTGTGAAGTACTCCGCCGAGTACTCCAGGTACGCCCGCAGCTGCGCGCCCGTCATCAGCTTCGCGACCAGCGTGTTGTCGTACACGTACAGGCTGGACAGGTCCCGGATCGTCACCTCGCCCGCCGGGATCTCACTGGTGCGGGAGAACGGCGAGGCCTGCGCCAGCACCGGCAGCGCGGCGTGCTCGGTGCCCGCGAGGGCCGCCTTCACCACGTCCTCCTGCACCGTGGTGATCAGGTCGATGACCGGGGCGTCCTTGTAGCGGGCGTCGGCCGTCGTCAGGGTCTCGGTCGCGGTCCCGACGACCTGGTTGACGTACGCCACCACCTTCGCGTGCTCGTCGTCGAGCAGCTTGGCGATGTACGGGTGGTCCTCGACCGTGTTCGAGTTGCGCAGCGACGCCTTGACCGACTCGACCTCCCAGCGGCCCTTGCGGAAGACCAGCTCGAAGTCGAACAGGGTCAGCCGCTCGGCGTAGCACAGCGGCTCCGAGAGGACGACCGTCTTCCCGGTCCGCTCGTTCGTGACCAGCAGCTCCTCGATCTCCACGTGCGCGTGGCCGACCAGGATCGCGTCGATGCCCGGCACCTGCCTCGCCACGTCGGCGGCGGCGTTCTCCACGTACGGCAGCTGGTCGCCGTAGGACGACGTGCCGGAGGAGCCGCTGTGCGCCGAGACGACGACCACGTCCGCGCCCATGGAGCGCAGCTTCGGCACCCACTTGGCGGCCTGTTCCTCCAGACCGGGGAAGGCCAGCCTGCCCTGGACGTACGCCTTGTCCCAGATCGCGATGCCCGGGTTGGTCAGACCGAGCACGGCCACCTTGACCGGCGGCAGGCCCGGCACCCTGAACGTCTTCATGAGGTACGGCGGGAAGGCGGGCCGCAGCGTCTTCGCGTCCACCGCGTTCGCGCCGAGCAGCGGGAAGTCGCACTGCTCCTCGAACCTGCGCAGGGTCTCGATGCCGTAGTTGAACTCGTGGTTGCCGAGCGCCACCGCGTCGTACCCGATGGCGTTCATCGCCTGCGCCATCGGGTGCACCGGGCCGCCCTCGGCGGTGATCGGGTCGACCTTGGCGTAGTAGTACGTCAGCGGGGTGCCCTGGATGGTGTCACCGGCGTCCAGCAGCAGGGTGTTGCGGCGGCCCTTCTCCGCACGGACCTGCTCCACCAGCGTGGCGATCCGCGCCAGGCCCTTGGCGTTGCCCTTGGCGTCGGAGTACTCAGCGTCCTTGAAGTAGTCCCAGTTGAAGATGTTGCCGTGCAGGTCGGTGGTGCCCATCACGGTGAAGGAGTAGCGCTTGGCCGGCTTCCCGCCCCGCGCCGCCGGGGCGGCCTGCGCGGTCGGCGCGGCCACCGCGCCGGCGACGGCCGCGCCCGCTCCGGTCACGGCGGACTTCTTCAGGAACTTCCGGCGGTTCAGCGGCATGTCGTGCTCTCCTCGGTCCACGGTCGATGACGGCGCCGAAGACGGCGCCGATGACGCGCGTAGACGGACGCGCGTAGATTCTGACCCGTTCATGACCGACGGCAACAGGTCCGCCAGGTTGCGATCCGGTGACCTCTCCCATGCACCCTTCGGGGTCGGGTCCCGGCCGGGGATGGCACAGTGGGGCGCATGACCACCGCCGACACAGCCGACGTCCAGCCCGCCGTCCCCTACGGGACCCCCGACGCCCCGCGGATCGCCGTCCGCGGCGAGGCCCGTCTGGAGGTCGACCCGGAGATCGCCCGCATCGGCGTCACCGTCAGCGCCCGCGGCCGCGACCGGCGCGCCGCCCTGGAGGACCTGACCCGCCGCAACGCGGCCGTCCTGGAACTGGTGAAGTCCTACGGCGACGCGGTGGAACGGCTGGAGACGGGCGCCTTCTCCCTCACCCCGGAACTCACCAAGCACGGCAAGGGCGAGCGCATCCGCACCTACCACGGCGGGGTCCGCGTCACCGCCGAGCTGACCGACTTCACCGCGCTCGGCGAACTGACCACCCGCCTCGCCGACGTGGACCTGACCCGGGTCGACGGCCCCTGGTGGTCCCTGCGCCGCGACTCGCCCACCTACCGCGAGGCCCGGCAGGAGGCGGTCCGGCAGGCGGTGCGACGGGCCCGCGAGTACGCCGAGGCGCTGGGCACCACACTGGCCGCGCTGGTCGAGCTCGCCGACATCGGCGCGGAGGCACCGGCGGCCCCGGCCTACCCGGCGGCTTTCGGGCGGGCGCGGACGGGCGGCGCGGCCTTCGGGTCGGCGGAGCCCGGGGCGGCCCCGGCACTCGACCTGGAGCCGCAGCGTCAGCACGTGTACGCCGCGGTCAACGCCCGCTTCACGATGGCGCCGCCCCGTCTGTAGGAATACCGCCTCGGGCGGGCACACGACCGAATGCCGAAAGGACGGTCGAGCGTCATCCGGGGGAAATGCCGGGAAAACTGCGGGGAAATGGCGCCACCGGGAAAAGAGTTGTGGAATTGCTCATCGGAGCGCCCCGCCGCACAAGGCGACGCTTGTCAACACCGCTTCATGCGCGGGTGGTTGAGTCGTCACGCCCGGCCAATTTCCTACCGGCGGGTAAGGCCTAGGCTCGAATCATGCGCCGAGCGAAGATCGTTTGCACCCTTGGACCCGCCACCGACTCGTACGACCAGATCAAGGCACTGGTCGACGCGGGAATGGACGTCGCCCGCTTCAACCTCAGCCACGGCGGCCACGCCGAACACGAGGAGCGTTACCGGCGGGTGCGCAAGGCCGCCGACGAGACCGGACGCAGCGTCGGGGTCCTCGCCGACCTCCAGGGCCCGAAGATCCGGCTCGGCCGTTTCGCCGAGGGGCCGGTGCTCCTCGAACGCGGCGACACCTTCACCATCACCGTCGAGGACGGTGTCGACGGCGACCGGCAGTCCTGCGGGACGACGTACAAGGGACTCGCCGGCGACGTCACGCCCGGTGAGCGCATCCTCGTCGACGACGGCAAGGTCACCCTGGAGGTCACCGAGGTCGACGGGCCCCGCGTGCGCACCAGGGTCGTCGAGGGCGGCATGGTCTCCGACCACAAGGGGCTGAACCTCCCCGGCGTCGCGGTCTCGGTGCCCGCCCTCTCCGAGAAGGACGAGGCGGACCTGCGCTGGGCCCTGCGCACCGGCTTCGACGTCATCGCGCTGTCGTTCGTGCGCAGCGGCCGGGACGTGGAGGACGTGCACCGGATCATGGACGAGGAGGGCCGCCGCCTCCCGGTGATCGCCAAGGTCGAGAAGCCGCAGGCGGTCGAGAACATCGAGGACATCGTCGCCGCCTTCGACGGCATCATGGTCGCCCGCGGCGACCTGGGCGTCGAGATGCCGCTGGAGCAGGTGCCGATCGTCCAGAAGCGCGCGATCAAACTGGCCAGGCGCAACGCCAAGCCGGTGATCGTGGCGACCCAGATGCTCGACTCGATGATCGAGAACTCCCGTCCGACCAGGGCCGAGGCGAGCGATGTCGCCAACGCGGTGATCGACGGCACGGACGCGGTGATGCTGTCCGGCGAGACCAGCGTCGGCAAGTACCCGGTGGAGACGGTCCGGACGATGGCGAGGATCGTGGCGGCGGCCGAGGAGGACATCCTCGCCAAGGGCCTGCCGCCGCTGACCGAACGCAGCAAGCCCCGCACCCAGGGCGGAGCCGTGGCCCGCGCGGCGGCCGAGATGGGCGACTTCCTGGGCGCGAAGTTCCTGGTCGCGTTCACCCAGTCCGGCGACACCGCCCGCCGGCTGTCCCGCTACCGCTCCCCGATCCCGCTGCTCGCCTTCACCCCCGACCCGGCCACGCGCTCGCAGCTCAGCCTGACCTGGGGCGTGGAGACCTTCCTCGGACCGTTCGTCGACTCCACCGACGCCATGGTGGCCCAGGTCGACGAACTCCTCACCGAATACGGCCGCTGCCAGAAGGGCGACACGGTCGTCATCACGGCCGGCTCCCCGCCCGGGGTCTCCGGAACGACCAACCTCGTGCACGTCCACCACATCGGCGAGGACCGCGGCGGGCGGTGACCGGCGAGTTCAGTGCTCGCGCCGACGTGGGCGTCAAGAAGGGCGACTGAGGCCTTCCGGGCGACCGAGATGTTGTGGGGGCCGCCACCGCGGGCCGGCACCGTCCACTCGACGCCCGCCTGTCGAGCGTGTCCGTGAAACAGCTTCCGGATGGCGTCGGACTTGGCGCCGCGTAGGAGCGTGAGGGCTTTCTGTCGGACGTCAGTTCCATGGAAGCTCGTACGAGCCACTGTGCGTCACTCGCAGTGACGACGCGCAGCAAAAAGCGGAGGATCACGCGAACGCGATCCTCCGCTTCCTGTCCGAAGGTGCCCGGTGTGGGATTCGAACCCACATGCCCAAGGGCACGGCATTTTGAGTGCCGCGAGTCTGACCAGTTCCTCCAACCGGGCAAGCCGAAGACGGTGAGAAGTGTACCGGTTCTCCGCGTGTCCGTGCTGCTAGGTACCCTGCTGGGAGCAGTCCCCCTGCAACAAGGAGCCCCCGTGACCGCCGAGTCGCCCCAGCCCGCAGACGCGCCCGACGACGACAAGTCGCACGTGCCTCCGCTGACGACCCGAGTCGTCATCGCCGAGGACGAGGCCCTGATCCGGCTCGACCTCAAAGAGATGCTGGAGGAAGAGGGCTACACGGTCGTCGGCGAGGCCGGCGACGGCGAGCAGGCCGTCGAGCTGGCCCGTGAGCACCGGCCGGACCTGGTGATCCTCGATGTGAAGATGCCCAAGCTCGACGGCATCTCCGCCGCCGAGAAGATCACCGAGGAGTCCATCGCCCCCGTGCTGATGCTCACCGCCTTCTCCCAGCGCGACCTGGTCGAGCGGGCCCGCGACGCCGGTGCGATGGCGTACCTGGTGAAGCCGTTCAGCAAGAGCGACGTCGTCCCGGCCATCGAGATGGCCGTCTCGCGGTACACGCAGCTCAAGGAGCTGGAGAAGGAGGTCGCCGACCTCACCCAGCGGCTGGAGACCCGCAAGCTGGTCGACCGCGCCAAGTCCATCCTCCAGACGGAGTACGGCCTGACCGAGCCCGCCGCGTTCCGCTGGATCCAGAAGACCTCCATGGACCGCCGCATGTCCATGCAGCAGGTCGCCGAGGCCGTCATCCAGGACGCCGAGGAGAAGAAGGCCGCCAAGGGCTGAGCCCGGCTCGTCTTTCCCGCGCCTCCTTCATCCGGCGCGCTCGCCTTCCGAGCGCGTTCACCTTCCGGACCCGCCGGCCTTCCGGGCCTGCTCGGCTTCCGGGATCGCCGGCCTTCCGGGCCCGCTCGGCTTCCCGGCCCGCTCGGCCCGTTTGGCCCGCTCGGCCCGTCCGGTCCTCCAGCCCGCTGCCGGACCGGGTGGGCCTCGCTGTTCCGTGGCACCGGGGCGCCCGCGCCCCGGACGTCCGGGGCCACCCCTCACCCTCGTCCACATCCTCACCACCCCCGCACGAGAACCGGCTGACCGCCCCGTACGTCCTGTCCTAGGGTTTCGTCAGCAACGAGGACAGCGAGGGGGAGAAGCCGTGGAACAGTCGCGGACGGCGCTCGCCGAGCGGGTGGCCGAGCGTCGGGCGGGGACAGGGGATCCGCGGGCGCTCGTGGGGGAGATGCGCAGGTCGGTCCTGCTGGTCCCGCTGGCCGACGGCGGTCTGTGGACCGCGCACTCCGGCGGCGTGCGCTGGATCTGCGCCTTCACCGACGAGGCGGCGCTGGCCCGCTTCGCCGAGCTCCGGGCACCCGGTGGGCAGCCCATGGAGTACGCCTCGCTGCTGGGCGCCCGCATCGTCGACGAGATCGTGCCGGGGATGGGCGAACCCGCCGGCCTGGCCGTGAACATCGCCGACGAGGACGGGTCGATGTTCTTCCCGCCGGTCACCGGCATCGTGCCGGACGGCGCGGCCGTCGACACCGGCCGGACCGGTCAGGAGCGCGGCGTATGACCGGCGGCGCAGGGGATGTTCAGTTCGGCAACGACGCCGTCACCAGGTTCACCCGGGGACTGGGCAGCACCATCGACCAGCTCGGCGAGGTCGGCGACGCGACCGGCTCGGTCATGGGCAAGGGGTTCTCCGAACTCGCCATGACCGGCATGGAGGCCGGACACCACGGCCTGTCCACCGACTTCGAGGACTTCTGCGAGCGCTGGGAGTGGGGCGTGCGCGCCCTCGTCCACGACGCGAGCGAGATCGCCAACCGTCTCGGCCTCGCCGCGGGCACGCAGTGGGAGCACGACCAGTACGTCGAAGGAGCGCTGAAGGTGGGCGTGAACTCCGTGATGGGCGGCAACCCGCACGCCTCCGAGGAGGAGATCACCCGGCAGGACTGGGGCGACGTCTTCACTCCCGACGCCCTGAACCCGGACTGGAGCGCCGAGTCCTTCGACCGGGCCGGCCAGGACATCTCGCAGACGTGGAAGGACACCGGCCGGGCCGTGCTCACCGAAGGGGAGGGCGGCCGGCGGTCGGAGCTGCTCAGGGACGCGGCGGGCATCTCCGACGACCAGTGGAACCAGGCGCTCGACAACACCTTCGGGCCGTCACCGGAGGAACGCGCGCGGCAGGCCCAGCAGGGTGACAACGGGGGGAACTGAGCGTGGGTATCGGGGGATTCATCAGCGACATCACGCCCGACTCCGTCGAGAACGCGGTCGAGGACGGCGTCGAGTGGGTCGGCAACCGGGTCGAGGACGCCGGCAACTGGACGGCGGACCGGCTGGACGACGTCGGCTGGGAGTCGGGCGCCGACTGGGTGCGCGAGCAGTCCCGCTCGGTCGCCAACCGGATGGGCGCCGAGGTCGACGAGATGGACCTCGGGCAGACCGAGGACAAGACCAAGCTCGTCTACGGCAGCGCCGCCAAGCTGCGCTCCACCGCCGAGCGCCTGCGCGGCTTCCAGAAGGCGTTCGACAGCGTCGGCGACGGCCTCAAGGGCCTCGACTCGTCCCAGCTCAAGGGTGTCGCGGCCGAGACGCTGCGCACCGTCGTCGGTGACCAGCCGCCCAAGTGGTTCAACGGCGCCGACGCCTGTGAGGAGGCCGCCGCCGCCCTGGAGGCGTTCGCCGGAACGGTCGAGTGGGCGCAGGGGCAGGCACAGGCGGCGATCGACAAGTGGAAGGAGGGCGTGAAGGCCTCCGAGGAGGCGGCCGACGCCCACCGCAAGAAGGTCGACGACTACAACAAGGCGGTCGAACGCTACAACGCCCAGCCCGCCGACCAGCGTGACCCGTCCACCCTCCCGCCGCGCCCCGCCTCGACGTTCGAGGACCCGGGCAAGAAGCTGATGCAGGAGGCGCAGGACATCCTCGCCGAGGCGCGCAAGCAGCGCAACACCGCGGCCGAGGCCGCCCGCTCCAAGGTCCGCGCCGCCCGGGACCGGGCGCCCGAGAAGCCGTCGTACACCGAGCAGTTGGGCGACGGCTTGCAGGAGCTGCAGATCATCGGCGACCACGTCGGCGGCGGCATCGTCAAGGGCACCGCCGGCCTGGTGAACTTCGTCCGCAGCGTCAACCCGCTGGACCCGTACAACCTCACGCACCCCGCCGAGTACGCCACCTCCCTCAACAGCCTGGCCTCCGGGCTGGTGCTGGCCGCCAACGACCCCTGGGGCACCGGGCGGCAGATGGTCAGCGACTTCATGAAGGACCCGTACGAGGGCTTCGGCCGGCTGCTGCCCGACGTCGCGCTGACCGTGGCCACCGGTGGCGGCGGCGCCGCGGTCAAGGGCGTCCGCATCGCCGAGGACGCCGCCGACGCCGCCCGCGCGCGCACCCTGATCGACGACGCGCCGGACGGCACCCACAACCGCCCCGACGGCGACCGCACCACCGACGGCACCGACCCGGTCGACCTCGCCTCCGGCCGGATGTTCCTGCCCCAGACCGACGTCGAACTGCCCGGCATCCTGCCGCTGACGTTCACGCGGCGCACCGAGTCCGGCAGCACGGCCGGCCGGTTCCTCGGGCCCTCCTGGACGTCCACCGTCGACGAGCGGCTGGAGATCGACCCGGTCGGCGTCGTCCACGTCACCGCCGACGGCCTCCTCATCCCGTATCCGCACCCCGTCCCCGGCGCCCCCACCCGCCCCGAGTCGGGCACCGGGCGCACGCTGCTGACCCGCGACGCGGACGGCGACTACACCATCACCGACCTGGACACCGGCCTGGTCCGCCACTTCACGGCCCCGCCCGGCACCGAGCCCGGCCAGGACGGCGACGCCTGGCTGGCCGGCGTCACCGACCGGGGCGGCCACACCGTCACCGTCGACCGCACCGAGACCGGACTGCCCCTCGCCCTCGTCCACTCGTCCGGCCGCCAGGTGAACGTCACCACCACAGACGGCCGGATCACCGCGCTGTCCCTGGCCGGTGCCGGACCGGACGGCACCGACCTGCCCCTGATGGCGTACGGCTACCAGGACGGCAACCTCACGACCGTCACCAAGCCGTCCGGCGCCACCACGACGTTCGTCTACGACGAGCGCCGCCGCGTCACCGCGTGGATCGACTCGAACGGCAGCCGGTACGACTACGCCTACGACGAGCGCGACCGCGTCATCGCCGAGGGCGGCGAGGCGGGCCACGTCCAGATCACGCTCTCCTACACCGAGCCCGACCCCCGGACCGGCCACCGCACCACCACCCTGACCACCGCCGACGGCGCCGTCACCCGCCATCTGATCGGCCGCGGCTGCCGCGTCCTGGCGACCACGGACCCGCTCGGCCACACCACGCGGTTCAGCTACGACGCGCGCGGCACCATGCTCACCCGCACCGACCCGCTGGGCCACACCACGACGTTCGGCTACGACGAGGACGGCCGGCTCGTCTCCGTCACCCACCCGGACGGCGGCGAGGTCCGCGCCGAGCGCGGCGGTCCGCTCGGCCTGCCCACCGAACTGCGCGGCCCGGACGGCGCCCGCTGGCTCCAGGAGTTCGACGAGCGGGGCAACCGCGTCGCCCTCACCGACCCCGCCGGCCACACCGTCCGCTGGACCTACGACGACGCCGGACGCCCGACCTCGGTCACCGACGCCCTCGGCGCCGTCACGACCGTGCGCTGCGACGCCGCCGGCCTCCCCGTGGAGGTGACCGACCCGGCCGGCGGCACCACCCGCCTGGAGCGCGACGCGCTGGGCCGCCTGGTGCGCCTCACCGACCCGGTGGGCGGTGTCACCCGGCTCACCTGGACCGCGGACGGCCGGCTCGCCCGGCGGGAGGCCCCCGGCGGCGTCACGGAGTCGTGGACGTACGACGGCGAGGGCAACTGCCTCACCCACACCGACGCGGCCGGCGGCGTGTCCCGGTTCGAGTACACCCACTTCGACCTGCTCGCCGCCCGCGTCCGCCCCGACGGCGCGCGCTACGAGTTCGAGCACGACGCGGGCCTGCGGCTCACCCGGGTCACCGACCCGCGCGGCCTGACCTGGACCTACGAGTACGACGCGGCCGGCCGGCCGGTCGCCGAGACCGACTTCGACGGCCGTACCGTCCGCTACCGCCTCGACGCCGCCGGCCGGCTCGTGGCGCGCGTCGACCACCTGGGCAACACCCTGTCGTACGCCCACGACGAGCGCGGCCGGGTGATCCGCAAGGAGGCAGGCGGGCGGGTCACCACCTACCTGCACGACCGGGCCGGACGCCTGCTCCAGGCATCCGGTCCCGACAGCGAGCTGATCCGCCGCTACGACCGGCTGGGCCGGCTCAAGACCGAACTCGTCGACGGCCGGGCCGTCGAACACGCCTATGACGCCGTCGGCCGCCGCGTCCGCCGCACCACCCCGACCGGCCTCGTCACGACCTACGCCTACGACGCCGCGGGCCGGCCCACCCGAGTGGTCACCGGCGGCCGTGAGGTCACCTTCAGCCACGACGCGGCGGGCCGGGAACTGGAGCGCGTCTTCGGCGACGGCCTCTTGCTCACCTCCGCCTGGGACGAGGCCGGACGGCTGGCCGAGCAGCACCTCACGGCCGGCTCCCGCGACCTGAACACCCGCTCCTACGGCTACCGCGCCGACGGACACCTCACCGAGATCGCCGACGGGCTCTCCGGCGTCCGCACCTTCACGCTCGATCCCGTCGGCCGGGTCACCGCCGTCCACGCCCGGGGCTGGACCGAGCGGTACGCCTACGACGCGTCCGGCAACCAGACCGAGGCCGCCTGGCCCTCCTCCCACCCCGGCCACGAGGCCGCCGGACCCCGCGCCTACACCGGCACCGCCCTCAGCCGGGCCGGCCAGGTCCGCTTCGAGTACGACGGGCTCGGCCGGGTCGTACTGCGGCAAAAGACCCGGCTGTCCCGCAAACCCGACACCTGGCGCTACGAGTGGGACGCCGAGGACCGCCTCACCGGCGTGACCACCCCCGACGGCACCCGCTGGCGCTACCGCTACGACCCGCTGGGCCGCCGCACGGTCAAACAGCGCCTGGCCGACGACGGCGAGACCGTCGTCGAGGAGGTGCGCTTCACCTGGGACGGCACCACGCTGTGCGAGCAGACCACCATCGGCGCCGACGTGCCGAACCCGGTGGTGCTGACCTGGGACCACCGCGGCCTCGCGCCCCTCGCCCAGACGGAACGCATCCTGTCCGCGGACGCCCGGCAGGAGGAGATCGACCGGCGCTTCTTCGCCATCGCCACCGATCTGATCGGCGCCCCCACCGAACTCGTCGACGAGTCCGGCGACATCGCCTGGCGGACCCGCGCGACCCTCTGGGGCACCACCGCGTGGACCCGGTCCAGCACCGCGTACACCCCCCTGCGCTTCCCCGGCCAGTACTACGACGCCGAGACCGGCCTCCACTACAACCTGCACCGGCACTACGACCCGGAGACCGGTCGCTACACCACGCCCGACCCGCTGGGCCTGGGACCGGCGCCGAACCCGGTCGGCTATGTGCACAACCCGCACACCGTCTGCGACCCGCTCGGCCTGTCGCCGTACCCGAACGACGGTGACGGACCCAGGATCGGCGAGTACTCGTCCCAGGGCGAGGGCAAGGACCTCAAGCGGTCGGCCATGGTCGGCGACGACCAGTGGCACTTCAACACCGGCCACGGCTACGACCGCGAGCACACCGGCCCCGGCGGCGTGAAGAACGATCTGCGCACGACGAACCTCAACCCCGACCAGATCGAACAGGCGATCGTCTCCGATGTGTACAAGTACATCGAGAACGGCGGGACCGTGCCCACGCCGGGACCCGGATTCACCGGGCCGCTCGAGCGGTCGGTCCATATCGACGGGCACGATGTGGGGTACCGCGTCATCCACCGGCCCGACGGGGCCTACCAGCTGTCCACCTACTGGCTCAACTGACCAGTGTGCGAGAAGGAATCCGAGAAGAGCACATGTCCGATCTGATCCCCGTGGCCCGGCGCCTCGGCCAGACCCTCGACGAGGCCGGTGCCGAGAGCCGGCAGGTCCGGGACGCCGTCAGGGACTTCGTCGAGACGGTCACGTTCGCGACCGCCGACGAGATCCGCGCGATGCTGAGGGAGGTCCTCACCGAGGACTGGATGGCCCTGCCGCCGTGGGCCCGCAACCTCGCCTACCGGCTGGCCTGCCTCCAGCGCCCGGACGACCCCGAACTGCTCCGCGAGGCCGCCGCCGACCTGCTGTGCTTCGGCCCGGACTGGGACGAGCAGGCCGAGCAGCTCAAGCGGCGGGCCGCCGAGCTGGAGTAGCGCACGGCAGAAAAAGGGACCGCCGCCTCCCCGAGGGGAAGCGGCGGTCCTTCGTGGTGAGGTGTCCTAGTCCTCGCCCAGGTACGCCTTGCGCACCGACTCGTCGTGCAGCAGGTCCTGGCCCGTGCCCGACAGGACGATCTTGCCGACCTCCATGACGTGGCCGTGGTCGGCCAGCGACAGCGCCGCCTGGGCGTTCTGCTCGATGAGCAGAATCGTCGTGCCCTGCGACTTCAGCTCCTGAATGGTCGCCATGATCTTCTGCATCATGATCGGCGACAGACCCATGGAGGGCTCGTCGAGCATGAGCAGCTTCGGACGGGACATCAGCGCCCTGCCCATGGCGAGCATCTGCTGCTCACCGCCGGAGAGGGTGCCCGCCGCCTGCTTGCGCCGCTCCCCGAGGATGGGGAACAGGTCGTAGGCGCGCTGGATGTCCTTCTCGATGCCCTCCTTGTCGTTGCGCAGGAACGCGCCGAGGCGGAGGTTGTCCTCGATCGTCATCCGGGGGAAGATGTGCCGCCCCTCGGGGGAGTGGGCGAGGCCCAGCGAGACGACCTTGTGGGCGGGGATCTTCTTCAGCGACCTGCCGTCGAAGCGGATCTCGCCGGAGACCGGCGTGAGCAGCCCGGACAGCGTCCGCAGGGTGGTGGTCTTGCCCGCGCCGTTGGTGCCGATGAGGGTGACGACCTCGCCCGCGTTCACCGTGAACGAGATGCCCTTGACGGCCTCGATCTTGCCGTAGGCGACCCTGAGGTCCTCGACCTCCAGCAGAGCGGTCACTTGTCGTCCCCTTCCGTGGTGCTGTGCGCCTCGGCCTCGGCGGCTTCGACCTCCGCGACCTCCTCCTTGCCCGGCGCGCCCTCGAAGGGCGTGCCGAGGTAGGCGGCGATGACGCGCTCGTCGGCCTGGACGACCTCGGCGGGGCCCTCGACGATCTTCTCGCCCTGGACCAGCACGGCGACCCGGTCGCACAGGTTCATGATGAACCGGATGTCGTGCTCGATGACGAGGATGGCGATGCCCTTCTCCCGGATCGCGAAGATCAGCTCCTCCGCGGCCCGGGTCTCCTGCGGGTTCATGCCGGCGGTCGGCTCGTCCAGCAGGAGCAGACCCGGCTCGCTCGCCAGCGCCCGGGCGATCTCCAGCTTGCGCTGCTCGCCGTAGGGCAGGTTGCGGGCGAGGTGGTCGGCCTTGGCGGCCAGACCGGTGAACTCCAGGAGTTCCATGGCCCGCTCGCGCGACTCCTGCTCGGCCTTCTTGAAGCCGGGCAGCCGCAGCAGCGCCGACCACAGGCCTTCCTTGGTGCGGGTGTGCCGTCCGACCAGCACGTTCTCCAGAACGGTCATGTTGGCGAACAGCCGGATGTTCTGGAACGTACGGGCGATGCCGGCCTGGGTGACCAGGTGCGGCTTGGGCGGCAGGACGGTGCCCTTGTAGGCGACCTTGCCCTCGGTCGGCACGTACAGGCCGGTGAGGCAGTTGAAGAAGGTCGTCTTCCCGGCGCCGTTGGGGCCGATGAGGCCGACGATCTCGCCGCTGTTGACGGTGAGGTCGACCCCGCGCACGGCGGTCAGGCCGCCGAAGCGCATCGTGACGCCGCTGGCGTCGAGCACCGTGGTGCCGGCGGGTGCGGGTGCGGTGGTGGTGGTGGTCATGACGGTCACGCCCCTGCCTTGGCGACGCCGGTCGCGCCGTCGGGGAGCGGCTTGTCGTCCGGTACGTCGAGCTGTCCGGTCTCGTGGAATTCGAGCTGCTTCCTGCGGTCGGCGACCAGGCCCTCGGGCCGGAAGCGCATCAGGAGCATCAGCGCGATGCCGAAGAGGAGCAGCTGGTACTCCGCCATGAACTGGAGCTTGGCGGGGATCAGGTAGAGCAGCGCGGCGCCGATCAGCGGGCCGCTGATGGTGCCCATGCCGCCGAGGATGACGGCGGCGAGCAGAAAGGCCGAGTTGGGCGGCACGGAGCCGGCGAACTGGTACTGCTCGGGCGTGACGCTGTACGACACGTGCGCCTGGACGGTGCCGGCGAGACCGGCGAGGCACGCGCCGAGCGCGAAGGCGAGCAGCTTCAGGCGGAAGCCGTTGATGCCCATCGCGGTGGCGGCGGTCTCGTCCTCGCGGATGGCGACCCACGCGCGGCCGATGCGGGACTCCGCGGAGCGGCGGAAGACCAGCACGACGACGGCCGTGAACACCAGCATCAGCAGGTAGTAGTTCCCGGAACGGGTCAGCTCGTGGCCCAGCACGTTGTGCGGCAGGCCCAGGTTGAACCCGAAGATCTCCAGGTCGGGGATGTTCGGGATGCCGTTGGAGCCGTTGGTGACGTCCGGACCGCTGTTGCCGTTCAGGTTGTTCATGGTGATGCGGAAGATCTCACCGAAACCGAGCGTCACGATGGCGAGGTAGTCGCCGCGCAGCCGCAGGGTCGGGGCACCGATCACCACGCCGAAGACCAGCGAGGCGAGGGCACCGGTGAGGACGGCCGCCCAGAACGGGAAGTGGACGCCGATGGTCGACTGCGGGGAGCCGGAGACCAGGGCGGCGGCGTAGGCGCCGACGCCGAGGAAGGCGACGTATCCGAGGTCGAGCAGACCGGCGAGGCCGACGACCACGTTCAGACCCAGCGCGACCGTCGCGAAGATGAGGATGTTCGCGCCGATCAGGGCGAACTGGTCGTTCGTCTGGGTGAACGGGAAGCAGATCGCCGCGACGAACGCCGCAGCGAGGGCGACGTTGCGGTGCTTGGCGGTGAGCGCCGAGAGCCGCTTGAGCAGGCCGGCGCGGGTGACGGCGGTGAAGCCGAATCCGGCGACGATCAGGAAGCCGATGAACAGCTCGGAGTACTCGGTGCCGATGCCGTACGCGAAGACGTACAGGCCGACGCCGAAGCCCGCGGCGATGATCAGGATCTCCGCCCAGGAGGGCAGCTCCCTGGCGCGGGGCGGCTCGGGAGCGGTCAGCGCGTGGCGGATGCGGCCCCACAGGCCCGGGCTGGGGTCGCCCGCGTCGTACGGCTGGTCGACGGGGAGGCCGAGGGCGCCGATGACGGCGATCAGGGCGCCCACGCCGGAGACCCAGGCGCCGGGCTCCAGGTTGACCAGGCCGCCCAGCTCGTAGGAGATGGCGCCGATGGCGTAGCCGGTGGTGCCGAGGACGCCGAGGGCGCTCAGCAGGACGGGGCTGTTGGTGCCGCCGGGGGTGAGCCAGCGCAGGCCCTTGATCCCGTAGCCGGAGACGGCGAACAGCAGGGTGAGCAGTGCTCCCACGAGCGTGAGCACCTGCAGGCCGCCGGGGTAGCCGGTGACCGTGAGGTTGCCGGGGAACTCCCTGGTCCAGGTCCAGGCGAGGAAGGTGCCGACGAGGGCGACCGCCGAGCCGGCGACGGTGAGGGCGCGGGCCGCGGCGGAGGGCAGCGGCACGACCGGGGTGGCCGGGGCGGTGGACACCTTGGTGGTGTCGACGGTGGTGTCGGTGGTCTTCGTCATGGGTATCACGCCCGATCCGCGACGCGTTCGCCGAGCAGGCCCTGTGGCCTGAAGAGCAGGACGAGGATGAGCAGGCTGAACGCCCACACGTCCTTCCAGGCGCCGCCGCCGAACAGCTCCATGCCGGGGATGTCACCGATGTAGCCGGTGGCGAGGGACTCGGCGACACCGAGGACGAGGCCGCCGAGCATGGCGCCGTAGATGTTGCCGATGCCGCCGAGCACGGCGGCGGTGAAGGCCTTGAGGCCCATCAGGAAGCCCATCCGGAAGCCGACCTGGCCGTTCTTCAGGCCGTAGGCGACCGCGGCGATGGCGGCGAACGCGGCACCGATGGCGAAGGCCATCACGATGATGCGGTCGGTGTTGATGCCCATCAGCTTGGCGGTGTCCGGGTCCTGGGCGGTGGCCTGCATACCGCGGCCGGAGCGGGTCTTCGTCACGAAGAGGCCCAGGGCGACCATGCACAGCGGGGCGGCGATCAGCACGAAGAGGTCACCACGCTGGATGTTGGCGCCGAGGATGTCGATGGGATCGCCGTCGAACTGCGGGAAGGGGACGTCCTTCTTGGCGTCCGGGTACCACATCCACACGACCTGCTGGAGGACGATGGACAGACCGATGGCGGTGATCAGGGGCGCCAGCCGGGGCGCGGTGCGCAGCGGCCGGTAGGCGAACCGTTCCGCCGCGGTGGCGACCGCGACCGAGACGACGATGCCACCGACGATCATGAGCGGGACGGCAGCGCCGAGGGCGAAGCCTTCGGGGAGTATGAGCCAGATGGTCAGGGCCCCGAAGCCCCCGACCATGAAGATCTCGCCGTGGGCGAAGTTGATGAGCTGGACGATGCCGTAGACCATCGTGTAGCCGATCGCGATGAGTCCGTACATCGCGCCGAGGATGAGTCCATTGGCCAGCTGTTGCGGCAGTTCGTTCACCGCAGGGCCTCCGTGGAGTGGTTCGGATATGGCGCCGCGCGGGAGCGCTGGTGGGCGCTGCCCGCGCGGCCTGGATCAATGTGTGAGGGGGATGTTCTCTCTACTCGTCCCCTGCTCAGTCCACCTTGGGGGAGGCGCTGTGCTCCGGCGCCCAGGTGTTGCCCTTGACCTTGTAGGCGGTCATCAGGGTGTTCGTGGTGTCACCGAACTCGTCGAAGGAGATGGTGCCGGTGACGCCGTCGAACTTGACCTTGGCCATGGCGTCCAGAACCGCCTTGCGGCCGTCCGACGGGAGCTCGCCGTCGTTGCCCTCGACCGCCAGCTTCACGGCCTCGATGATCGACCAGGTGGCGTCGTAGGTCAGGCCGCCGTACGCCTCGTAGGCGTCCTCGTAGCCCTCGGCCTCGTAGTTCTTGATGAACTCCTTGGCGGAGGCGAGCTGCTCGACCGGCTTGCCCACGGAGGTGGCGAGGTCGCCCTCGGCCTTCTTGTTCAGCTTGGGGTACTCGCCGGAGTAGATGCCGTCGCCGCCCATCAGCGGGATCTTCTGGCCGCTGTCCTTGAGCTGCTGGCTCAGCGGAGCGGCGGCCGGGTACTCGCCGCCGTAGTAGAGCGCCTCGGCGCCGGTCTTCTTGATCTTGGCCACGACGGCGTTGAAGTCACGGTCGTCGGGGTTGATGTGGTCGGTGCCGACGATCTTGCCGCCGAGCTTGGTGAAGTTGGTCTTGAAGGAGGCGGCGAGACCCGCGCCGTAGGTCTTCTGGTCGTCGATCAGGTAGACCTTCTTGACGCCGGCCTTGGTGTACAGGTACTCGGCGGCGAAGGCGCCCTGGATCTCGTCCGTGGTGGCGGTGCGGAAGAAGGTCTTGAACTGGCGGACCGAGTTGCCGGTCTTCCAGCCGTCGCCCTGGGTCAGCTCGGTGCCGGTGTTGGCCGGGGAGACCTGGACCAGGCCGGCGTCGTTGAGCGGCTTCTGCATCTGCTGCGACACGCTGGAGTTCAGCGGGCCGACGACACCGAGGACGTCCTTGTTGCTGATGAACTTCTGGGCGTTCTGCTGGCCGACGGACGGCTGGGCCTGGTCGTCCAGGGGCTCGAGCTTGAACTCGACGCCCTTGACGTACTCCTCCTTGTTGGCCGTCTTCACGGCCAGGTCGGCGGAGTTCTTGATGCCCAGGCCGAGAGCGGAGAGGTCACCCGTCAGGGGGGCGTCGACGCCGATCACGACGGTGGTCTTCTCGCCGCCGTCGCCGCCGTTGCTGCTGTCGTCGCGCGACCCGCATGCGGTGAGGGTGAGCGATCCCGCCGCGAGGGCGGCGGTGATGGCAATGAGCGAACGTTGACGCACGAATCAGGTCCTTTCCCTGGCACGCCGGCTCCCTGTGGAGCGCGTCGAGTCGAGCGCCGGACCGAAGGAAACTTCGAATCCGTCGGCGCGGTGACTGGCCGTGACTCTAAGCGTGTGTGGGGAACGTGGAGGAGGGTCTGACCAAGGCTGTGACGCTCTTGTTATGACACGACGTAATGCAGAGCGGTACTGAGCGGGTGGAAGCGCGGAATTCTGACTGATTCGCCCGGTCCATATGGTGAGATTCGCAGGCCCCGCCCAGCTCTTATCAGCAGTGTTCTTGCATTTTGCTGATGTCGCGACATCGTTGCTGCGGGCTACCTGTGGGGCGTGCGGGGCCTGCGGAGGCGCCACGGGCGCGGTGTCCGCCGGGACGGAAAGAGGCGTGTTCCGTATTGCGTGCGCATTACGAAGAGTTACGCCCGCGAAAGGGAGCCCGGCGTTCCGGGATGCTTTCGCGGATTCGATCACCTTCGGGGGCGATGGCGATCCCGGTGATCCAGCGGGGGGAATCCGCGCTTCACCGCTTCGTCCGGAAAGAGGTGTGAAATCGCCGTTACGGAAATGCGTGGTGACTGCACGGAAAAGCCGCCGCGCGACGGCCCGGTGCAAGGGGCCGCCGCGCGGCGGCTCTTGAGCTGATGGACGGCAACCTAGGGGGTTGCTGACGGAGGGTCAGTCGAGCGAGGAGGGTCAGCCGAGTGAACTGGCCCGCTCCTCGTCGCGCGGGGTCACGTCCCGCAGCATGCAGGTCAGCCGGGCGGTGCACACCCGCCGGCCCTCCTCGTCACTGATCACGATCTCGTACGTCGCCGTCGACCGCCCCCGGTGCACCGGGGTGGCCACACCGGTGACCAGGCCCGAGCGCACCCCGCGGTGGTGCGTGCAGTTCAGGTCCACCCCGACGGCGATCTTCGAGACGCCGCCGTGCAGCATCGACCCCACCGAGCCCAGCGTCTCGGCCAGCACCGCGGAGGCGCCGCCGTGCAGCAGCCCGTACGGCTGCGTGTTGCCCTCGACCGGCATGGTGCCCACGACGCGGTCCGCCGAGGCCTCCAGGATCTGCACGCCCATCCGCGTGCCCAGGTGCCCGGCCGAGAACAGGGCGGGCAGGTCCACGCCCAGTGCCGCGTACTCCTCGATGACCTCTTGCGGGAACTTCACGGTGTGCTGCTCGCCCATGGGGCCCGGCTCCGTTCGTCTGTCGGTCGCTCTGGCTGAGCAAACGCTCAGTCGGTGGCCGATTGTTCCAGACGGACCACGACGGACTTGCTGGCCGGGGTGTTGCTGGTGTCCGCGGTGGCGTCCAGCGGCACCAGGACGTTGGTCTCCGGGTAGTAGGCGGCGGCACAGCCCCGCGCGGTGGGGTAGTGCACCACGCGGAAGCCCGGGGCCCGCCGCTCCACGCCGTCCTTCCACTCGCTCACCAGGTCCACGTAGGTCCCGTCCGTGACGCCGAGCGCGGCGGCGTCCTCCGGGTTCACCAGCACCACGCGGCGGCCGCCCCGGATGCCGCGGTAGCGGTCGTCCAGGCCGTAGACCGTGGTGTTGTACTGGTCGTGGGAGCGCAGGGTCTGCAACAGCAGGCGCCCCTCGGGCAGTTCGGGATACTCCACCGGCGCGGCCGTGAAGTTGGCCTTGCCGGTCGCCGTCGGGAAGCGCCGCTCGTCGCGCGGGGCGTGCGGCAGGGCGAAGCCGCCGGGGCGGGCCACACGCGCGTTGAAGTCCTCGAACCCGGGGATCACCCGCGCGATGCGGTCCCGGATCGCCGCGTAGTCCTTCTCGAACTCCTCCCACGGCACCACGCTGCGCTCGCCGAGCACCCGGCGGGCCAGCCGGCACACGATGGCCGGCTCGGACAGCAGCTGCGGGCTCGCCGGCTCCAGCCGGCCGCGGGAGGCGTGCACCATGCCCATCGAGTCCTCGACGGTCACGAACTGCTCGCCGCCCGCCTGGAGATCACGCTCGGTGCGGCCGAGGGTCGGCAGGATCAGCGCCCGCGCGCCCGTGACCGCATGACTGCGGTTCAGTTTCGTCGAGACGTGCACGGTGAGCCGGGCACGCCGCATCGCCGCCTCGGTGACCTCCGTGTCGGGCGAGGCGGAGACGAAGTTGCCGCCCATCGCGAAGAACACCTTGGCCTCGCCGTCGCGCAGCGCGCGGATGGCGCGCACCACGTCGTAGCCGTGCTCGCGCGGGGGAGCGAAGCCGAACTCCTTCTCCAGGGCGTCGAGGAAGGCCGGCGCGGGCCGCTCGACGATGCCCATCGTGCGGTCGCCCTGCACGTTGGAGTGACCGCGCACCGGGCACACGCCCGCGCCCGGACGGCCGATGTTGCCGCGCAGCAGCAGGAAGTTGACCACCTCGCGGATGGTCGGCACCGCGTGCTTGTGCTGGGTGAGACCCATGGCCCAGCAGACGATGGTGCGCTCGGAGGCGAGGACCATTCGCAGGGCTTCCTCGATCTCCTCGCGCGTGAGGCCGGTGGCGGTGAGCGTGGCGTCCCAGTCGGCCGCGCGGGCGGCCTCGGCGAACTCCTCGAACCCGTGGGTGTGCTCGCGGACGAACTCCTCGTCCACGGCGCCCTCGGTCTCCAGGATCAGCTTGTTCAGCAGGCGGAACAGGGCCTGGTCGCCGCCGAGGCGGATCTGCAGGAAGAGGTCGGTCAGGGCGGCGCCCTTCAGCATGCCCTGCGGGGTCTGCGGGTTCTTGAACCGCTCCAGGCCCGCCTCGGGCAGCGGATTGACGCTGATGATCCTCGCGCCGCCCGCCTTGGCCTTCTCCAGGGCGGAGAGCATCCGCGGGTGGTTGGTGCCCGGGTTCTGGCCCGCCACGATGATGAGGTCCGCCCGGTACAGATCCTCCAGCAGGACGCTGCCCTTGCCGACGCCGAGCGTCTCGGTCAGCGCCGAGCCGGAGGACTCGTGGCACATGTTCGAACAGTCCGGGAGGTTGTTCGTGCCCAGCTCGCGGGCGAAGAGCTGGTACAGGAACGCGGCCTCGTTGCTGGTGCGGCCCGAGGTGTAGAAGACGGCCTCGTCGGGGGAGGAGAGGGCGGCGATCTCCTCCGCGATGATGTCGAAGGCGCGCTCCCAGGTGACCGGCTCGTAGTGCTCGGCACCCTCCGGGAGGTACATCGGGTGGGTGAGACGGCCCTGCTGGCCGAGCCAGTAGCCGCTGCGGCGGGCGAGGTCGGCGACCGGGTGCGCGGCGAAGAACTCCCGCGTGACCCGGCGCAGCGTCGCCTCCTCCGCGACCGCCTTCGCGCCGTTCTCGCAGAACTCCGCCTTGTGCCGGTGCTCCGGCTCGGGCCACGCGCAGCCCGGGCAGTCGAAGCCGTCCTTCTGGTTCACGCTGAGCAGGGTCAGCGCGGTGCGCTTCAGACCCATCTGCCGCTGGGCGACGCGCAGGGTGTGCCCGATGGCCGGCAGCCCCGCCGCCGCGTGCTGCGGCTCGGCGACCTGCGGCGCGTCCTGGACCGGGTCGGCCTTCGGTGGCTTCCTCGCCATCGCGCACTCTCCTTCGTACATCTGTGAGGTACGTCTCCGATCCTCGCACGGACCACTGACAGCGATCAGCCCATGGGGAGGGGCGGGGGAGGGGGGAGCGGGTGCCGGGGGAACAGGGTGCCGAGGGAGAGAGTGCGGGGGTTCGGAGGCGGGGGGAGTGGGCCCGTGTGTGAGATGGCTCGCGGAACGTCACGGGGGCGGGCGGTCCCCGCGCGGGTGCGTGCTGGGCGCCCGCGCCGGTACGGGCCGGCTCTAGGGCGGATACGCGCCCGCGCCAGGCAGCGCAACGCCTGCCCGGGCACCCAGGCAAGGCCTCGCCCTCGGCACCCCGGCAAGAGCACGCCCCCGGCGGCCCGGCATGGGCCCCACCCCCGGCGTGGGGCCGACTGTCAGTGGGGCGTGGCAGGATCGGGGACGTGGCAGAGACAGCATCGAAGAAGACCGACAACCCCTCCGGCGGGAGCCGACCCCGGCTGATGCTCATGGACGGGCACTCCCTGGCCTACCGCGCGTTCTTCGCGCTCCCCGCGGAGAACTTCACGACCGCGACGGGCCAGCCGACGAACGCAATCTACGGCTTCGCGTCGATGCTGGCCAACACGCTGCGTGACGAGGAGCCCACCCACTTCGCGGTGGCGTTCGACGTCTCCCGCAAGACCTGGCGCTCGGAGGAGTTCACCGAGTACAAGGCGAACCGCTCCAAGACGCCGGACGAGTTCAAGGGCCAGGTCGAGCTGATCGGCGAGCTGCTCGACGCGATGCACGTGTCCCGCTTCGCGGTGGAGGGGTACGAGGCGGACGACGTGATCGCCACCCTCGCCACCCAGGCCGAGGCCGAGGGCTTCGAGGTGCTGATCGTCACCGGCGACCGCGACTCCTTCCAGCTGGTCAGCGACCACACCACGGTGCTGTATCCGACGAAGGGCGTCTCCGAGCTGACCCGCTTCACCCCGGAGAAGGTCTTCGAGAAGTACGGCTTGACGCCCGCGCAGTACCCGGACTTCGCCGCGCTGCGCGGCGACCCGTCCGACAACCTCCCGGGCATCCCCGGCGTCGGCGAGAAGACCGCCGCGAAGTGGATCAACCAGTTCGGCTCCTTCGCCGAGCTGGTCGAACGCGTCGACGAGGTCAAGGGCAAGGCCGGTCAGAACCTGCGCGACCACCTGGAGGCCGTCAAGCTCAACCGCCGCCTCACCGAGCTGGAGCGGCAGGTCCGGCTGGACAAGACGGTCGCCGACCTGAAGCGCGCGCCGTACGACCGCAAGGCGGTCGCGATGGTCCTCGACACCCTGGAGATCCGCAACCCGTCGCTGCGCGAGCGCCTGCTCGCCGTCGACCCCGGAGCGCAGGAGGCCGAGTCCGCCCCGGTGGTGGCGGACGGCGTGGAGCTGGACGGCCGGATCCTCACCACCGGCGAGCTGGCCGGCTGGCTCGCCGAGCACGGCACCGGCCCGCTCGGCGTGGCCACCGTCGACACCTGGGCGCTCGGCACCGGCTCGGTCGCCGAGATCGCCCTGGCCACCGCCTCCGGACCGGCGGCCTGGTTCGACCCGTCCCAGCTCGACGAGGCCGACGAGAGGGCGTTCGCGGCCTGGCTGGCCGACGCGGACCGCCCGAAGGTCCTGCACAACGCCAAGGGCGCGATGCGGGTCTTCGCCGAGCACGGCTGGACGGTCGCCGGGGTCACCATGGACACCGCGCTTGCCGCCTACCTGGTCAAGCCGGGCCGGCGCTCCTTCGACCTGGACGCGCTGTCCCTGGAGTACCTGCACCGCGAGCTGGCCCCCGCCGCGGCGGCCGACGGCCAGCTGGCCTTCGGCGCGGACGACGGCGCCGAGGCCGAAGCGCTGATGATCCAGGCCCGTGCCGTGCTCGACCTGGGCGAGGCCTTCGGGGAACGGCTGCGGGAGGTCGGCGCGGCCGATCTGCTGCGGGACGTGGAGCTGCCCACCTCCGCGCTGCTGGCCCGGATGGAGCGGCACGGCATCGCGGCGGACCGCGCCCACCTGGAAGCCATGGAACAGATGTTCGCGGGCGCGGTGCAGCAGGCCGTGAAGGAGGCCCACGCGGCGGTCGGGCACGAGTTCAACCTGGGCTCGCCCAAGCAGCTCCAGGAGGTCCTCTTCGGCGAGCTGGGCCTGCCGAAGACCAAGAAGACCAAGACCGGCTACACCACCGACGCCGACGCCCTGGCCTGGCTCGCCGGCCAGACCGACAACGAGCTGCCGGTGATCATGCTCCGCCACCGCGAGCAGGCGAAGCTCCGCGTGACGGTCGAGGGCCTGATCAAGACGATCGCGACGGACGGCCGTATCCACACCACCTTCAACCAGACCGTGGCCGCGACGGGCCGGCTCTCCTCGACCGACCCGAACCTGCAGAACATCCCGGTCCGCACCGACGAGGGCCGGGCGATCCGCCGCGGCTTCGTGGTCGGTGAGGGCTACGAGTCCCTGATGACCGCGGACTACAGCCAAATCGAGCTGCGCGTGATGGCCCACCTCTCCGAGGACGAGGGCCTGATCGAGGCGTTCACCTCCGGCGAGGACCTGCACACCACGGTGGCCTCGCAGGTCTTCTCCGTCGACCGGTCCGCGGTCGACGCGGAGATGCGCCGCAAGATCAAGGCGATGTCCTACGGCCTGGCGTACGGCCTGTCGGCGTTCGGTCTCTCCCAGCAGCTCAACATCGAGGCGGCGGAGGCCCGCGCCCTGATGGACACCTACTTCGAGCGCTTCGGCGGGGTCCGGGACTATCTGCACCGCGTCGTCGACGAGGCCCGCGCGACCGGCTACACCGAAACCCTCTTCGGCCGCCGCCGCTACCTCCCGGACCTCAACAGCGACAACCGCCAGCGCCGTGAGATGGCCGAGCGCATGGCGCTCAACGCGCCCATCCAGGGCACCGCGGCGGACATCGTCAAGATCGCCATGCTGAACGTCGACCGCGCCCTGACCGAGGCGAAGCTGACCTCCCGCATGCTGCTCCAGGTCCACGACGAAATCGTCCTGGAGATCGCCCCGGGCGAGCGCGAGCGCGTGGAGGAGATCGTCCGCCGCGAGATGGCCGGCGCGGTCCGCCTCCGGGCCCCCCTGGACGTCTCGGTGGGCGTCGGCTCCGACTGGGAGTCCGCAGCGCACTGACCGGAGAAAGCCCCCGCGCCCCGAAAGGGGCGCGGGGAACTGCGCGCCCAGCCACGAACAACCCGCACGAACCCCAACGCCAGCCACCCCCTCACACGGGGGCGCGGGGAACGGAACGGCGCGCCCAGCCCCCACCCACCCGCACCCCCCGAAACACCGAGACCACCCACACGCGACGGACCCCACCCCCGGACGCCCCTTTCACCCACGTGGCCCCCGCGAAAGCGCACCCCCCACGCGCCTCCCGTCAAGATGCCGCCATGGGTATACGCATGCTCAAGCACCACGGAGCACCCCCGCTCCGACCGGTCCCGGCCATCGCGGCCGACGCAAGCACCGCCCGTCACCTCGCCGGCCCGGCCGCAACCCTCCGGCACGCCACCACGGACCTCCGGCGCCGGATCGCCCGACGCGCCCAGTCCGCCCCACGCCTCTCCCGCACCGCCCGCCCCCGCGCAGCGACCCGCCCGACCAGCCGCGCCCGCCTGAGCACCGCGCGTCTGAGCACCGCGCGTCTGAGCACCATCGCCCGCATGAGCACGATCGCCGGCCTCAGCACCGCCGCGCGCCTCAGCACCGCCGCGCGCCTCCGCGCAGCCGCCCGCCTGCGCGAGACCGCCCACGCCTGGCGGCCCTGGGCCGACCTGGCCCGCGGCTACCTGGCCCTCTTCCTCACCCTCCTGCCGCGACCACGGCCGGCGTACACGGTCACCGTGTTCACCGCGACGGTCCCCGCCCTCAACGAGCCGCCGACCGGCTCGGGGACGGCTCCCCGCCCTCCGCACCGTCGCCGGAACCGGCAGACCCGCTAGGCAACTCACCGGCCCCGGACCCGGAGGAACCGCCCCGCACCGGACCCGGGCGCCACACCCTGACAGCCAGCGCGTACAGCACCACACCCACCACCAGCCCGGCCCCCGCGCCGAAGCACACCGTCGGGATCAGCTCGTACGGCTTCGCCACGGCCCCCCAGTGCTCCCACCACCGCACCACCCGCCGCACCGCCGCGACGAGCGCGCAGCCGCCGATCAGGGCCACGGCCCACCACCGGTCGCGCGACGACAGCGCCGGCACCCCCGAGGGCTCCCCGGCGGGGACCCGCCGCAGCGCCAGCCCGGCGAACACGGCGATCAGGCCCGCGGCCACCACGGAGCCGCCGTACTGGAGGTACCAGTACAGCGGCGACCCGGCGATCTCCCGGCCGAACACCGGGAACACCCGCATGCCCCACCGGTCCAGGTGGGTGAACGCGTCCCACACCACATGCGTCAGCGCCCCGAGCGCCGCCGAGACGTACCAGCGCAGCACGAGACCGCCCGTCACGCGCGCGCGGGGCGCCCCGCACCGCAGCAGCGCGGCCGGGCGCGGCTGCCGGGCCTGCGGCACCAGCGCCACCAGCGGTTCCCGGATCAGCAGCCACAGCCCCACCAGCGCCCACGCCACCGCCACGTCGACCGTGAACACCCCGGGGAAGGAGTGGGTGACGTCACCGAACTCCATGGCCCGCGGCAGCGCGCTCGCCGCGTAGTAGGTCATGTCCGGCGCGAACGATCCGGCGACCAGCACCGCCGGCGCCAGACGCCACCGCCCGGTTCCGTCGGTGCGGACGGCCGGCAGGACGGCTGCCGCGTGGCTGAGAGTGAACGGCAACAAGGCCCCCTGGAACGAATTTGACGGTCAGTATGCGATGGGTTCCGGTGACCTGGGGAACCGTATGGGTGGCCGACGCGTGCCAAGTAGGGAAAACCGGGCACCAACGGGTGTCCGAGCACAGGAAGTTGTCGTAGGGTCGCGAGGGCCGACGTGCGGGGAGCGCGTCGAACCGGCCAACAAAACCACAAAAACAGAACAATGCCAACAGAACGGCAGACGCGGGCGCTGGGACGTCCGCTGGGAGGGGTTCACTTCATGGCGGCGCATTTCGGCAGGAGGCTGCGCAAGGGGGCGGCGAACACCGCCGTGGCCGCGGCAGCGGTCGCGGCCCTGGCGGCGTCCCAGGCTCCGGATGTGACGACCGACGGTGCCGGCAGACAGACCCCTTCCTCCGGCGCGCCCTCCCCGGACGCCCCCGCCGAGGAGAGCGCGACCGGCAACTCGCCGTACTACACGGACCTGCCGCCGCTGAACAGCCCCAACCCCTCGCCCTCCAGTGGCGCCACCGCCACCCCCGGCGTCACCGGCGACACCGCGGCGGGCATACCCGCGACCGTCCTCGACGCCTACAAGAAGGCCGAGGCCACGCTGCGCGAGAAGAAGCCCGGCTGCAACCTGCCGTGGCAGCTCCTCGCCGCCATCGGCAAGGTGGAGTCCGGTCAGGCCCGCGGCGGCCGGGTGTCCGCCGACGGCACCACCATCGGCCGGATCCTCGGCCCGCAGCTCAACGGTGTCGGCTTCGCCAACATCAGCGACACGGACGACGGCGCCTACGACGGGGACGCCGCGTACGACCGTGCCGTCGGCCCCATGCAGTTCATCCCCTCCACCTGGGAGTGGGCGGGCCGCGACGGCAACGGCGACGGCAAGAAGGACCCCAACAACGTCTACGACGCCGCGCTCGCGGCCGGGCACTACCTGTGCCGCTTCGACTGGGACCTGTCCACGGACAGCGATCTGCGCAGCGCGATCCTCAGCTACAACAACTCGACGGAGTACCTGAACACGGTCCTGTCGTGGCTGGAGTACTACCGCAAGGGCACCCACGAGGTCCCGGACGGCACCGGCCCGCTGCCCTCCGACCGCAGCGACGCCACCACCGGACCCAGCCCGTCGCCGACGCCGCCCGCGACCCAGAGGCCGCCCGCCGTGCAGAAGCCGAAGCCCGTTCCGCCCTCCCCGGGCGGCGGTTCGCAGACCCCGAGCAAGCCGCCGACGACCCCGCCGACCGCTCCGCCCACCACCCCGCCGCCCACCACTTCGCCGCCCACCACCCCGCCGACCCCGACCGACACGGTCCACCACCTGGAGGACGCGGGCACCGGGAAGCTCACCGCCATGGCGGGCGACGTGTTCGACGAGCGCATCAGTACCCGCGCGGAGACCAGGTCCGGCGAGGGCGTCGGCAAGGTGCGGGTCCGCTTCACCATCGTCGGCGCCACGGACGCCACCTTCCCCGGCGGCGAGACCGTCGCCACGATGGTGACCACCGACGCCGGCGTGGCCGTCGCGCCGCCGCTCCAGGCGGGCGAGAAGACGGGCTCGTTCACCGTCCGCGCCACCGTCGTCGGCCGCTCGGTCCCCGGCATCGGCTACACCGCGACGGTCACCGCGCGGGCCGCCGACAAGCTCGTCCGCACCTCCGACACCGCGCTGACCTGCGTGGCGGGCGGCGAGTTCGCCGAGCAGGTCAAGGTCAAGGCGACGTACCAGGGCGCCGCGGCGGACGGCGTCGCCGCCACCGCGACGCTGATCACGTCGCCGGACGACCCGTCGGTCAACGACAAGGGCCCCTACTTCAAGGACGCGGACGGCACGGCCGTACGCACCCTGGCGGGCCTGAAGACCGGCCCCGACGGACTGCTGACGCTGCCGAAGCTCTACGCCGACGACACGGCCGGCACGTTCCTGCTGCGCCTCACCACCACGGGCGGCGCGACGCTGACCGTGGAGCTGACGGTGACGGCGCCGCAGCCGTCGCCGAGCCCGTCGACGAGCGAGTCGGCCCCGGCCGGCGCGTAAGCGCACCGAGCCCGAGGCGAGGGCGCCCCTCCGCGACGGCGGACGGGCGCCCTCGCCCTGTGCGCACACCGCCCACGCGGCACTGGGCCCACGCGGCACCCGGCCCGCACAGCACCCGGCACGCATCCGCACCCGGCCCCACCGCAGCCGCAGCCGCACCGGGTCATCGCCTCAGCCGCGCGGTGGTGTGCCGGGTCGGCTCCGCCGTGGCCGGGTCCTCCGGCCACGGATGCTTCGGGTACCGGCCGCGCAGCTCCGCGCGGACGCCCCGGTAGCCGTCCTTCCAGAAGGAGGCGAGGTCGGCGGTGACCGCTGCCGGGCGTCCGGCGGGCGAGAGCAGATGCACCAGCAGCGGCACCCCGGCCACCCGCGGCGACTCCTGCAGCCCGAACATCTCCTGCAGCTTCACCGCCAGCACCGGCCGCTCCGGATCCGCGTAGTCGACCCGTACGGCCGACCCGCTCGGCACCGTGATCCGCTCCGGGGCCAGTTCGTCCAGCCGCGCGGCCTCACCCGACGCCCAGGGCAGCAGCCGGGCCAGACACGCCCCGGCGTCGATCCGCGCCAGATCCGCGCGCCGCCGGGCCCGGCCCAGTTCCGGCTCCAGCCACTCGTCCACGCGCGCGTGCAGCGCGTCGTCGGACACGTCGGGCCAGGGCTCGCCCAGGTGCAGCCGCAGAAACGCCAGCCGCTGCCGCAGCACCCCGGCCTCCCGGGACCAGCGCAGCAGCCCGAACCCCTCCCGCCGCAACCCGTCGAGCAGCGCCCGCCGCACGAGAGCGGGGGCGGGCTCCGCCGGCGGCCGTACGGCGAGCTCCACCGCGCCCAGCCGCTCCACGCGCCGGGCGACGACGTCCCCGTCGGCCCACCGGATCTCGTCCCCCTCGGTGAGCAGCGCCCCCGCCGCCCGCCGCGCGATGTCCTCGTCGACAACCGCCGCGAGCCGCACGCGCGCGTGCCCCCGCCCGACGGGCCGGTCGGCCACCGCGACGGCGATCCACGGCGCGCCCCGCAACGCCGTGCCCTCATCCGGCTCGGCCCGCGTCCCCGACACCATCAGATACGACCCGCCGTCCGCGCGGGCGACCCGCTCCGGGTAGGCGAGGGCGGCGACCAGACCGGCGAGCCGGTCCTCGCCCTCGCTCGTCCGGTCACCGGGCGCCGCGGCGCGGCCCGCCCCGCCGTCCCCGCGGTCCGGCGCGCCGTCCCCGCGGTCCGGCGCGCCCGCCCGGTCGGTGTCTTCCCCGGCCTCCTCGGCCAGGGCCCGCAGCCGGCGCACCTCCGCGCGCCACCGGCCCGCGTAGGCGTCACCGCCGCGCCGCGCGGCCCGCAGGGCCCCCGCGAGGTCGTCCCCGTACTCGTGCGGCGGCTCCTCGCTCAGCAGGGCCACGACCTCGGCGGCCCGCCCCGCGCCCACGAGCGGGGCGGCGTCCAGCAGCGCCCGGCCCAGCCGGGGATGCAGACCCAGGCGGGACAGCCGGACGCCCCGCGCGGTGGCCCGCCCGCTCTCGTCCACCGCGCCGATCGCCGACAGCACGCGCCGCGCGGCCGCCATCGCCCCGCCCGGCGGCGGGTCGAGCAGCGCCAGCCCGCTCGCCTCCGGATCGCCCCAGCAGGCCGCCTGGAGCGCGAACGCCGTCAGGTCGGCCACCTGGATCTCCGGGGCCGGGAACCGCGGCAGACGCGCATCCTCGGCCTCCGCCCAGCAGCGGTACACCGTGCCCGGCGCCTCACGTCCGGCCCGCCCGGCCCGCTGCCGCCCCGCCGCCTGCGAGGCCCGTACCGTCGTCAGCGCGCTCAGCCCCCGCGCGTGGTCCACGCGCGGCTCCCGCGCGAGCCCGGAGTCGACGACCACCCGCACGCCCGGGACCGTCAGCGAGGACTCCGCCACCGCCGTCGCCAGCACCACGCGGCGACGCGCGCCCGGCGCCAGCACCGCGTCCTGCACCGCCGCCGGCGCCCGTCCGTGCACCTGGAGCACCTCGACGTCCCCGAGATCCCCCAGTTGCGCGGCGACCCGCGCGATCTCGCCGACGCCGGGCAGGAAGCACAGGACGTCCCCCGGCCGCTCGGCCAGCGCCCGGCGCACCACCGACGCCACGTGCGTCAGCAGCGCCGGGTCCACCCGCATCCCGTGCGACGGCCGCACCGGCCGGGGAGGCGGCGCCCAGACGGTCTCCACGGGATGGGAGACGCCCCGCGCCTCGACCACGGGCGCCCCGCCCAGCAGCCGCGCCCACCCCTCGGCGTCGGTCGTCGCCGACGCGGCCACCAGCCGCAGCTCGGGCCGCAGGGCCTCGCGTACGTCCCACAGGAAGGCCGCCGCCGTGTCCGCGTCCAGATGCCGCTCGTGGCACTCGTCGAGCAGCACCACGTCGACCCCGGTCAGCTCCTGGTCACGCTGCAGCCGCTGGAGCAGGACACCGGTCGTGACGACCTCCACGCGCGCGTGCCGCCCCACGACCCGCTCCCCGCGCACCGTGTAGCCGACGCTTTCGCCGACCCGCTCACCGAGCAGCCACGCCATCCGCCGGGCCGCCGCCCGCGCGGCGATCCGCCGCGGCTCGGCGACCAGCACCCGCCGCGTGGGCCCGTCGCCCAGCAGCCCCGCCAGCGCCAGCGGCACCAGCGTCGACTTGCCGGTGCCGGGCGGCGCCACCAGCACGGCGGCGCCGGGCCCCTCCAGGGCGTCGCGCAGCGCGGGCAGGGCACCACGCACGGGCAGGGCGTCCAGAGCGTCGTAACGGATCACGCCCCTAGTGTCGTACGACGGGAGAACGCGCCCGGCAGGGAGCGGCCCCTACGCACGCGTGCCCGCGACGCGCGTGCCTGCGGGCAGACGCCGGACACCGGGACACGACGCGGGGAGGACCTCAGTCCCGCTCGCACACGAAGATCGCCGTCCCCGGGATCAGCTTCCCGCGCAGCGGCGACCAGCCGCCCCACTCGGAGGTGTTCCACGCGGGCCACTCCGGCTCCACCAGGTCCACCAGCCGGAAGCCCGACGCCACGATGTCCCGGACCCGGTCGCCGAGCGTCCGGTGATGCTCGACGTACACCGCGCGGCCGACGCCGTTCTCGACGTACTCCTCCACGTACGGAGTGCGGTCGAAGTACGACCCGGAGACCGTCAGCCCCTCGGGGCCCGGCTCGTCCGGGAAGGCCCAGCGGATCGGATGGGTCACCGAGAAGACGAACCGGCCGCCGGGCCGCAGCACCCGGTGCACCTCCCGCAGCACCAGCCGCGGGTCCGCGACGAACGGCAGCGCCCCGTAGGCCGAGCACGCCAGGTCGAAGGAGGCGTCCGCGAAGGGCAGGGCGCTCGCGTCCGCGCACACCAGGGGGAAGGAGCCGCCGATGCGCAGGGCGTGCTGGAGCTGGCGGTGGGAGAGGTCCAGGGCGACCGGGCGCGCCCCCTGGGCGGCCAGCCAGCGCGCGCACTGCGCCGCGCCGGCCCCGATCTCCAGGATGTCCCTGCCCTTCAGCTCCTCCGGCGGGCCCAGCAGCCCGGCCTCCACCTCGTCCAGGCCCTCGGGGCCCCACACGAACCGGTCGTCGCCGAGGAACGTGCCGTGCTCGATCTGGTACTCGTCCGCGTTGCGGTCCCACCAGCCCCGGTTGGCGCGGGCGCTCTCGGCGACGCCGGCATCACGCCGCGTGGCCTCCGGCTCGTCGGTCTCGGCGGGTGGTGCGGCCTCGGCGGATTCGGGCTCTTGGATGATGGGCTCCCTCGTCGTACTCTTCCGTCCAACCCGTCCCGGGGGTGTCGCAGCACGGGCGCGCCGGTGCCCGCGTGGTCTCACGGGACAAGTTTTCTGCCGGGAATGCGGCGATCCGCCCCGGGTGTGCGTCTTCGCGCATTGACCCTGCCCGGCTGCCCCCGTATGCTACAAGTTGCGCTGCGGGCCTGCGCACCTCAGACGTAGCAGGCTGCGCTCGCATCTGTTGTATGTCCCCTCGGTTGTCGAGGCGCCAACACCGGCTTCCGGTTGGTGAGGCGCTTCCTTGGCTGTCCGGCTTCTGCAGAGCGAAACGGGCTCCCGGCGTAGCAGTACCTACGACTTCAATGTCCGTACCGGAGCCCTTTCCCACATGACGAGCAGCACCGAGACCACCGCCACCACCCCGCAGGTAGCGGTCAACGACATCGGTAACGAGGAAGCCTTCCTCGCAGCGATCGACGAGACGATCAAGTACTTCAACGACGGCGACATCGTCGACGGCGTCATCGTGAAGGTCGACCGGGACGAGGTCCTGCTCGACATCGGTTACAAGACCGAAGGCGTGATCCCGAGCCGCGAGCTCTCGATCAAGCACGACGTCGACCCCAACGAGGTCGTCGCCGTCGGTGACGAGATCGAGGCCCTCGTCCTCCAGAAGGAGGACAAGGAAGGCCGCCTGATCCTCTCGAAGAAGCGCGCCCAGTACGAGCGTGCCTGGGGCACCATCGAGAAGATCAAGGAAGAGGACGGGATCGTCACCGGTACCGTCATCGAGGTCGTCAAGGGTGGTCTCATCCTCGACATCGGCCTCCGTGGCTTCCTCCCGGCCTCCCTGGTCGAGATGCGCCGCGTCCGCGACCTCCAGCCCTACGTGGGCAAGGAGCTCGAGGCCAAGATCATCGAGCTGGACAAGAACCGCAACAACGTGGTCCTGTCCCGCCGTGCCTGGCTGGAGCAGACCCAGTCCGAGGTCCGCCAGACCTTCCTCACCACCCTCCAGAAGGGTCAGGTGCGGTCCGGCGTCGTCTCCTCGATCGTCAACTTCGGTGCCTTCGTGGACCTGGGTGGCGTCGACGGTCTGGTCCACGTCTCCGAGCTGTCCTGGAAGCACATCGACCACCCGTCCGAGGTCGTCGAGGTGGGCCAGGAGGTCACCGTCGAGGTCCTCGACGTCGACATGGACCGCGAGCGCGTCTCCCTGTCGCTGAAGGCGACCCAGGAAGACCCGTGGCAGCAGTTCGCCCGCACCCACCAGATCGGCCAGGTCGTGCCCGGCAAGGTCACGAAGCTGGTTCCGTTCGGTGCGTTCGTCCGCGTGGACGAGGGCATCGAGGGTCTGGTCCACATCTCCGAGCTGGCCGAGCGCCACGTGGAGATCCCGGAGCAGGTCGTCCAGGTCAACGACGAGATCTTCGTCAAGGTCATCGACATCGACCTCGAGCGCCGTCGCATCAGCCTCTCGCTGAAGCAGGCCAACGAGTCCTTCGGTGCCGACCCGACGGCGGTCGAGTTCGACCCGACCCTGTACGGCATGGCCGCGTCCTACGACGACCAGGGCAACTACATCTACCCCGAGGGCTTCGACCCGGAGACCAACGACTGGCTGCCGGGCTACGAGAAGCAGCGCGAGGAGTGGGAGCGCCAGTACGCCGAGGCGCAGGCCCGCTTCGAGCAGCACCAGCAGCAGGTCATCAAGTCCCGCGAGGCGGACGCCCAGGCCGCTGCCGAGGGTGGCGAGGCCGCCGCTCCGGCCGCGACCGGCGGTTCGTACTCCTCCGAGGGCGGCGACAACTCCGGCGCCCTGGCGTCGGACGAGGCGCTGGCCGCGCTGCGCGAGAAGCTGGCCGGCGGCCAGAGCTGAGCGCAGCCCGCTGAGCACGGCTCCCTGAGGGCCGGCCGATAACGGGCTGAGGGCCCGCATCCCATCCGGGGTGCGGGTCCTCGGTGCGTCCGGGAACTGTCCCGCGACGCGGCCGTCACGCGCGTCCATCCTGCGACGCGACCGTCCCCGCCGCGGCGACGCGGCCGTCCCCGCCGCGGCGACGCGACCGTCCCCGCCGCGGCGACGCGACCGTCCCCGCCGCGGCGACGCGGCCGTTCCCGGCGCCCAAGGAGGCCACCGCGCGGGGCAGTTGACGGGCAATCGCCGCTCGACTCGTACGGAGGGGAATGTCCATGTCCCTCACCGCGTTGTTCCGTACGAACACGAGGAGGAGCGGTCACTGTGCTAGATCCGCAGGGTTTGTACACGTGGGAGCCGAAGGGCCTGGCCGTCGTCGACATGGCGCTCGCCCAGGAGTCGGCCGGTCTTGTCATGCTCTACCACTTCGACGGATACATCGACGCGGGTGAGACCGGCGACCTGATCGTCGACCGGCTCCTCGACTCGCTGCCGCACCAGATCGTCGCCCGCTTCGACCACGACCGGCTCGTGGACTACCGAGCCCGCCGCCCGCTGCTCACCTTCCGGCGCGACCGCTGGGCCGGGTACGAGGAGCCCACGCTCGCCGTCCGGATCGTCCAGGACGCCACCGGGGCACCCTTCCTGCTGCTGTCGGGTCCGGAGCCGGACGTGGAGTGGGAGCGCTTCTCGGCGGCCGTCGAGCAGATCGTGGAACGTCTGGGCGTACGCCTCGCCGTGAACTTCCACGGCATCCCGATGGGCGTCCCGCACACCCGCCCGGTGGGCCTGACCCCGCACGGCAACCGGGCCGACCTGGTGCCCGGCCACCGCAGCCCCTTCGAGGAGGCGCAGGTGCCCGGCAGCGCCGAGTCGCTGGTCGAGTACCGCCTCATGGAGGCCGGTCACGACGTCCTCGGCGTCGCCGCGCACGTCCCGCACTACATCGCCCGCTCGCCCTACCCCGACGCGGCGCTGACCGTCCTGGAGGCCATCACCGCGGCCACCGGGCTGGTCCTGCCGGCCATCGCGCACTCCCTGCGCACGGACGCGTACCGCACGCAGACCGAGATCGAGCGGCAGATCCGGGAGGGGGACGAGGAACTGACCGCCCTCGTCCAGGGCCTTGAGCACCAGTACGACGCGGTCGCCGGCGCGGAGACGCGCGGCAACATGCTCGCCGAGCCCGTGGAGATCCCCTCGGCGGACGAGATCGGGCGGGAGTTCGAGCGGTTCCTCGCGGAGCGGGAAGGGGACGGCTGAGGCGGCGTGCGCTCCCGCGTGGGCTGGGCGGAGCGGGGAGGGCTGGGCGGGTGACCGGGTGACCGGGTGACCGGGTGACCGGGGGATCGGCGGAGGTTTCCGCCCCCGCCCGTGCGTGGTCACCGGCAGGGCCTAAGCTTCCGCTCATGCTGACTGTGGGGCTGACCGGCGGTATCGGGGCCGGCAAGAGCGAGGTGTCGCGACTGCTGGTGGAGTGCGGTGCCGTGCTGATCGACGCCGACCGCATCGCGCGCGAGGTCGTCGCGCCCGGGACTCCCGGTCTCGCCGCGGTCGTCGAGGCCTTCGGGGCGGACGTACTGGCTCCGGACGGCGGTCTCGACCGCCCCAGGCTGGGCTCGATCGTCTTCGCGGACGCCGAGAAGCTCGCCGTGCTCAACTCGATCGTGCACCCCCTCGTCCGGGCCCGCTCCGAGGAACTGCAGGCCGCGGCGGCGGAGGACGCCGTCGTCGTGCACGACGTACCACTGCTCACCGAGAACGGCCTGGCACCGCTGTACGACGTCGTGATCGTCGTCGACGCCGCCCCGAAGACCCAGCTCGACCGGCTCGTCCGGCTGCGTGGCATGACCGAGGAGGACGCCCGCGCGCGGATGGCCGCGCAGGCCGGCCGGGAGCAGCGCCGGGAGATCGCGGACATCGTGATCGACAACGACGTACCGCTGGAGGAGCTGGAGCGGCGGGTGAGGGAGGTGTGGGCGGAGCTGGTGCGCCGGGCCCGCGCGCCGAAGGAAGCGGGCGGGCAGTAGCTGGCGGTGGGGGCAGTGCCCTGGGAGGCTCTTCAGGTGCGCCTGGGGTGGCGGTGACGCGGGAATAGCGGCGTCGTGCCTCGGCGTTGAACGGGTGCAGCAAGGGAAGGAATGTGCCGTGCCCGAGACCAGCGGTTCGACCGGACGTTCACCGTCACCGGAGACGCACGTCATCGACTTCCGTGCCGCCGAGCAGTTGCTCGCCGCGCGGGACCCGCGTGGCGCGGTGAAGCTGCTCGACGGAGTCATCGCCGCCCACCCCGAGAACACCGCCGCCCGGCTGCTGCGCGCCCGCGCGTTCTTCGCCGCCGCGCAACTGCGTCCCGCGGAGCTGGAGTTCACCATCGTGCTGGAGCGCGAGCCGGACAACGCGTTCGCGCACTTCGCGCTCGCCCGCACCTACGAGCGCCAGGGCCGCCCCGACCAGGCCAAGCGCCACTTCCGGCTGGCGGCGGCGCTGGACCCGAACCCGCAGTACCTGAAGGCGGCCCGATTCGAGTAGGGCCGGTCTCGCCCTCCGGTTGCCGTGACGGCGCACGACCGCGGGGAGCGTTGCCGTACGGCCGCTACCGCCGCCGGGGGCCCTCCAGCGGCCCGTGAGGGCGGCTACCGGCGCCCGGGGCCCTCCGGCGGCCGGTACGGCGGGACGTCCGGGCCGGGCTGATAGTGCGGGCCCTGACGGATGTGGCGCAGGACCACGAGCATGTCGATCGTCGCCACCAGCCACAGCACCCCACAGGCGATCGCCCAGCCGACCCGCCCGGCCAGGGCGAACGCGGCCGTGCCGAAGACCGCCCAGACCAGCCCCCACACGCTCAGCCAGAACCGCGCCCGCAGCGCACTGCGCGCGGTCACCGGCTCACTGCCCGTACGCATCCGGACCACCATCCTCCTTGCAACGTACTCCGGTGTGCCGCCTCGCTCCAGCGCGGTTCCTGCACCGCGTCGAACCCGCCGACCGGTGTGAACAGGACTTCACGCGACCCGCTGTCACTCGAACGGGTGGTATGGGGGGAGGGGGGAACGGACGTGCGGGGCCGGGCCGTTGGCCGGGTATGGAGCTGAGGATGCGAACGGGACATCAGGGGACGGGGCCGGGGCCGACCACCCCGGACGGCTGCGCGGTGGAGCTCTACACACGGCTTCCGGTCGGGCCGGAGCCGGACATCATCGCCTCCGCCGTGCCGGCGGGCGCTCGCCTGCTCGAGCTCGGCTGCGGGGTGGGGCGGATGACCCATCCATTGGTGGAGCGCGGTTTCCGGGTGACGGCGGTGGACGAGTCCCCCGAGATGCTGGAGCACGTCCGCGGGGCGCGTACGGTCCTCAGCCCGATCGAGGACCTGGACCTGGGCGAGACCTTCGACGCGGTGGTGCTCGCCTCCTTCCTGGTGCACGCCGGTGACGAGGAGATACGGCGCGGGCTGCTCCGGACCTGTCTGCGGCACGTGGCGGAGAACGGCTGTGTGCTGATCCAGCGGGAGGGCGAGGACTTCCACACCGACCTGCCGCGCGAGCGGGTCGACCCCAGCGGGTTCACCGTGCGGATCGTGTCCTCCGAACCGGTCGGGGAGGGGGTGCGCTCGGTGCGCGCGGAGTACCTGTTCCCGGACGCGACCTGGACCCAGACGTTCCGGGCGCGGCCGCTGACGAAGGAACAGTTCGAGGAGGCGCTGGGCGAGGCGGGGCTCAGGGTGGACCGGTATCTGACGGAGGACCGGATGTGGGTGAGGGCGGTGCCGGTGGCGGAGGGGGAGTGGCTGGTGGGTGGATAGGGGCGGACGGGGGCGGGCGTATGCGGCGGACGCAGTTCATGGCGGGAGAGCCGCGGTGCGGCGATGGACTCGCGGTACGGCGATGAGTTTCCCTGCGGGCGGGGGTCTGTCTCTGTGACGACAGCACCAACCGCTTGCCGCAGGAGACCTCCATGTCCAAGACCACTGCTTCCCACCCCGCCACCGCCACCGGCACCCCCGCCGGAGCCGCCACCGCCACCGGCACCGCGCCGGCCTCGCGCGGCGGTCGCGCGGCCCGTATCGCCCTGCGTGCCGTGCAGGTGCTGCTGGCCCTCTTCTTCGCCGTCGCCAGCGCGCTGCCGAAGCTGGTCGCGCACTCCTCGGCCGTGGAGCCGTTCGAGCGGATGGGCTGGGGCGACGTGGGGATGTACGGCATCGGCGCGCTGGAACTCGCCGGAGCCGTCGCCCTGTTGATCCCCGTGCTTCAGTCGGTGGCGGCGCTGGCGCTGAGCGGGTTGATGGTGGGCGCGTTCGTCGTCCAGCTGACCGTCTTCGACGGGGAGCACGCGGCGACACCGCTGATCCTGCTGGTGCCGCTCACCCTCGTCGCCTGGGCGCGACGAGGGCACACCGCGGAGCTGCTGCGGATGCTGCGGCCGGCGCGGCACACGGGGTGACCGTACCCGGTCATCACCCTCCGGGGCGGCCGCCGAGGCCGCCGAACCCGCCGAGGCCGCGGAGGCGTTCCAGCTCGCGACGGTCGCGCTTGGTCGGCCGGCCGGCGCCGCGGTCGCGGATGCCGGCCGGTGCCACGGCCTCGCGGGGCGGGGGCGGCGGGCTGTTGTCGATGTAGCACTGGGCGGCGACCGGGGCACCGACGCGCTTGCGGATCAGACGCTTGACCACGACGATCCGCTCGCGCCCCTCCTGCCGCAGGCGCACCTCGTCACCGATGCGCACGGAGTGGGCCGGCTTGACCCGCTCGCCGTTCACCCGGACATGCCCGCCCTTGCAGGCGGCGGCGCCGAGGGACCGGGTCTTGACCAGCCGTACCGACCAGATCCAGCTGTCGATCCGCACGTTCTCACCGTTCGGGGGAGCCGCGGCCTCGGCGGCGGCGATCGCGGCGGCGACCTTGGGATCCGGGGCGCTTTCGGGGCTCGCGGGCGCGGGGGAGCCCTCGGGTCCGGCGGCCTCGGAGGCCGGGGCGCTCACGGGTACGGGGTTTCCGGCCTGCCCGACCTCATCGCCGGCGCTCAGCCGGCGGTCGTCCTGGCGGTCGTCGCCCTTGTTCCTGTCCGTACGCTCGGAAGCCATGCCCCGACCTTAACGCCGTCACCCGTACCGTTGAGCCATGGACAGTCTGGCCGACCTGGACGCGCGGATCGCGGGCTGTGCGGCGTGCCCGCGGCTGGTGGACTGGCGGGAGGAGGTGGCCCGTACCAAACGCGCCGCCTTCGCGGACTGGACGTACTGGGGCCGCCCCGTGCCGGGCTTCGGACCGGCGGGCGCCCGGCTGCTGATCGTCGGTCTCGCGCCGGCGGCGCACGGCGGCAACCGCACCGGCCGGATGTTCACCGGCGACCGCTCGGGGGACGTGCTGTACCGGGCGCTGTACGACCTGGGGCTCGCCTCCCAGCCCACCTCCGAGCGCCCCGACGACGGCCTGGAGCTGTACGGGGTACGCGTCACCGCGCCCGTGCACTGCGCACCGCCCGCCAACAAGCCGACGCCCACGGAGCGGGACACCTGCCGCCCCTGGCTCGTCCAGGAGCTGCGGCTGCTGCGTCCGACGCTGCGGTCGGTGGTTGTCCTCGGCGCCTTCGGCTGGCAGGCGGCGCTGCCCGCGTTCGCCGAGGCGGGGTGGACGGTGCCCAGGCCGCGCCCCGCGTTCACCCACGGCACGCACGTCCGCCTCACCGCCGCCTCCGCTGCCATCGCCGCCTCCGCCTCCGATGCCACCGCCGGCTCGACCGGCCGCGCCACCCCGGCCGCCGCCGATGGCCTCGATCTCTTCGGCTGCTTCCACGTCAGCCAGCGCAACACCTTCACCGGCCGCCTGACCGCCGAGATGCTGCGCGAGGTGCTGCGCACGGCGGCGACCGCGGCCGGACTGCCGTAGCTGGCAGGGCTCCGGGCCGCTGTGCGGAAAGGGCCGCGACACGGCCCGTGGCGCGGGGTTACGGTGCCCGGATGCTCTCTACCCGGAGATCGAACCGTACGACCACGGCATGCTCGACGTCGGGGACGGCAACCGCGTCCACTGGGAGACCAGCGGCAACCCGCACGGCAAGCCCGCGCTGGTGCTGCACGGCGGGCCCGGCTCCGGCAGTCTCCCCTCCTTCCGGCGCCTCTTCGACCCCGCCGCCTACCGGATCGTCCAGCTCGACCAGCGCGGCTGCGGGCGCTCGACGCCGCACGCGAGCGCGTACGAGACCGACATGAGCGTCAACACGACGGCGCACGTGATGGCGGATCTGGAGCTGCTGCGCCGCCACCTCGGGATCGAGCGATGGCTGGTGTGGGGCGGGTCGTGGGGCTCGGTGCTGGGGCTGCGGTACGCGCAGACACACCCCGGAGTGGTCTCCGAGCTGGTGCTCACCGGGATCGCCACCGGCTCCAACCCCGAAGTGGCGCTGATGACGAGGGGCTTGGGCAAGATCTTCCCGGAGGCCTTCGCACGCTTCGTGGCGCTGGTGCCCGAGGACGAGCGGGACGGCAACCTCGCGGCGGCCTGCAACCGGCTGCTGGAGTCCCCGGACCCGCGTGTGCGGGAGCGGGCGGCGCGCGGCTGGACCGACTGGGAGACGGCGATCGTCCCCGCCCCGCCGCGCTCGGTGGAACGCTACGAGGACCCGGTGTTCCGCATGGGCTTCGCCCGCACCGTGACGCACTACTGGGGCAACGGCCACTTCCTCGGCGACGGCAACGACGAGGGGGTCGTCCTGCGCGACGCCCACCTGCTGAGGGGCATCCCCGGCATCATGGTCCAGGGCGCCCTCGACTTCGGGAACCTGCTCGGCGTCTCCTGGCGTCTGCACCAGTCCTGGCCCGGCAGCGAGCTGCGGATCGTGGACGAGGCCGGGCACAGCGCGGGCGCGCCCGGCATCGCGGATCTGCTGGTCGAGGCGACGGACACGTACGCCCGGCACCGGGGTGTCCGGCACCGGGGTGTCCGGCACTAGGACGCCCGCCTCCAGGGCACTCGGTTCCAGGGTTCCCGGCACCAGGGTCTCCGGCGACAGAAGCCGACGGCAGGGGCAAGGTCATGCCTCGTCCGCGGACGCCCGTTCCGTACGCGCCTGATACGTCTGATCAGGCCGCCAGACATACCGCACGTCCGGTTCCCGCTCCTCGTTCCCGCTGCCGTCCGTCCACTCGACGGCGACGAAGCCGTGACGCTCGTAGAAGCGATGGGCGGGCGTGTTGACCTGGAAGGTCCACAGGTCCAGGCCGCGCGGCCGGCGCTCCTTGGCGAGTGCGACGAACCGGTCGCCGAGACCGTGGCCGCGCCAGTCGGGGGCGAGGTAGAGCTGGGACAGCTCCGCCTCGTCGAGCACCATGACCCCGACGAGCCCGGTCCCGTCCGCGGTCTCGGCCACCCAGGTCTCCTGCCGGGGCACCACGACCGCCCGGAACCAGTCGCGGACCTCGTCGTCGGAGTGCGCCCGCACGACACCCGGCAGCGCGGCGGCGTAGGACCGCAGCCAGACGTCGGCGGCGGGGCGCGCGTCGGCCGGGGTGGCCCGGCGCAGAACGACGGCCGGCGTCACGGCCGTATCTCCCCGGGAAGCCGTGTATCCCCAAAGACCTGTGCCTTGCCGGAGACCTGCGCCTCCCCGGAGATCCGTTCCTCTGCCGGTGCTTGGGTGCCCGTGTGCTCCGGGACGACGGCGGTGGCGGTGATCTCCACCAGCTGACCGGTGTAGCCGAGGCAGGCCACGCCGATCAGGGTCGACGAGTGCGGTCCGGTGCTCAGCCCGGACGCCTCCACCACGTCCCACACGCGGGAGAGGACCGACGGTTCGTCGCTCACCACGTAGACGTCGGTCGCCACGACATGCGTCAGATGACTGCCCACGGCCGCCAGTTGACGCTCCAGATTGGCGATCACCTGCCGTGCCTGCCGGACCGGGTCACCTTCGCCGACCAGCTTCCCCTCGGCATCGAGCGGGACGGCCCCGGCGAGGAAGGCCAGCTTGGCGCCGGCCTCGACGACGGAGGCGTGCGCATAGCGCGGGGGTGGGAAGAGTTCGGGGACGGTGACGCGCTGGATCACGAGCGCTCCTGAGTCGGTCGGGACTTACGGCGGGCGATCAGTCGATCATCCAGGCATCGAGCCGCGCCCGCACCCGAATTCGGCGCGGGCCGCGGCGCCGCCGGGCGTCGTCCTTGCCGAGGCCCGCCGTGCCGGGGCGACGACGCGTCCGCCGCCTGCGCAGCGCCGTCGTCCGCGCCTCGGCGGTGCGCCGGGCCGCGGCGGCGGCGACGGCCCGGAACTCGTCGCCGCGCTCGGCGGCTTCGACGCGCTCGACGCGATACAGGCGGATCTGCCGGGCCGTACGGAACAGCGGGTGGGGGCGCAGCAGATCGGGCTCACCGAGCAGCCGGCGGACCAGGGCGGCGGTCCAACCGCGCGCCCGCAGCCCGGCCATGGACAGATGCGTCCGGGCCTGCCGCCCCGGCTGGGGCCGCCGCGCCTCCCGGACCTGCCGGGCCCGTCCGGCGTGCTCCGGCTCGCCGTCCCGAGGCGCGTCCTGCGGCGTCGTCGTCATCATCACTGTTCCCCCTGTCGTCATCACCCTGCGTGACGTACGACTTCATTGATAACGCGCCCCACTGACAATCGCGTCCGGCAAAGTGGGTACGAACTGCCGGCCGGCGTGCGGCGGCCCCCGACCCGACATGCGGGGACCGAGGCAGAGGGAGGACAGGGAGGACCCCTAAATCCGGTGCGGAACCGCATTCCCGCGCGTACCCTGCCCCCTCGCTACCCCTCGCTGCCCCTTCGGTGCGGTTGCAGGCGCCCGCCCGGCAGCCAGGCCGCCCCACCACGTACGCACGACGTACGACGACCGCCCGGAGCCGCCCATGCCCGCCCTCACCGACGCCGCCTTCCCCGACTTCCTCGCCGACCACCTCGCCGCCCTCCCCACCGTCCAGGCCGTCTCCCTCGGCGGCTCCCGCGCGCAGGGCACCCATCGCCCCGACAGCGACTGGGACGTCGGCATCTACTACCGGGGGCCCTTCGACCCCGCCGACCTGCGCGCGCTGGGCTGGGAGGGCGAGGTCTCCGAGATCGGCGAATGGGGCGGGGGCGTGTTCAACGGCGGCGGCTGGCTCACCGTGGACGGCCGGCGCGTGGACGTCCACTACCGGGACCTGGACGTGGTGGAACACGAGATGGCGGAGGCCGAGCAGGGCCGGTTCCACATCGAACCGCTCCTCTTCCACCTGGCCGGCATCCCCAGCTACCTGATCGTCGCCGAACTCGCCGTCAACCAGCCCCTGCGCGGCACCCCGCCCCGCCCCGAGCGCTACCCGGACCGGCTCCGCCGCGCCGCCACCGACCGCTGGCACGGCCTCGCCCGTGCCACCCTCGCCTACGCCGAGGCCAACCACGCCCCCGCCACCCGCCGCACCGAACTGGCCGGCGCCCTCGCCGTCGCCGCGACCCAGACGGCCCACGCCGTACTCGCGGCCGCGGGCGAGTGGGTGACCAACGAGAAACGACTGCTGGAGCGAGCGGGGTTGCGAGAGGTGGACCACATCATCGCGTCGCTGGGAGCGGCGAACGCGGACGCCATGATCGCGGCGGTCGGAAGGGCGGCAGCACTTTTCGACGCGCGCGTGGAGGAGGCTCGGGCCACGAGCGCGTGAGGCGTGGATACGCCTCGCAGAGTCCGTCACCCACCCGACCGTCACACCCCCGAAACACGCCCGTCCCACCCCCTCCAACATCGGCCCCTACCGTGGGCTGCATATACACCGCCCGGCCACCGTCGCCCGAAGGCACACCCCGCCCTCGTCTCGGCAGGAGCCCTGTTGTCTCGTCTGTTCCGTCTGTTCTGCCCTTCCCGGATATTCCGCCCGTCCCGGCGTCCGGCGGTCGCGCTGCCCGCCTGGCTTGCCCACGCGTTGCGGGCGCAGCGGGGGCCCGTGGTGTGGGGTGCGGTGGGGCGGGGGGCGCTGGCGGCGGGGCCGTTGGTGGCGGGGGCGCTGGTGCTGGGGCGGGGGTCCGCCGGGGTGGTGGCGGCCGTCGCGGCGATGCTCGCGGGGATCAACGACCGGCCCGGGAGCCGGCGGGCCGCCGTGAAGCGGCTCGGGGTGCCGGCGCTGGCCGGGGCGGCCGGGATGGTGGCGGGGACGTACGCGGGGGAGTACGGCGGGGCGGTCACGCTGACGGTGGTGATGGCCTTGCTGGGGCTGCTCGCGGGGTGTGTCAGTGCCGTGGGACCCGTGGCGTCGGCGGCCGGGACGCAGGTGCTCGTCGCCTGCGCCGTGGGCGCCGGGATGCCGTTGCCAGAACCGGGATGGGCGCGAGGGCTCGTGTTCCTCGGCGGGGCCGGGTGGCTGCTGGTGCTGCGGCTGGTGCTGCCGTCGCCGGGCGCGTTCGCCGGGGACTACCGCTTCGACGGGGAGCGCAGCGCCATCGCGGGGGTGTACGACGCCGTCGCCGATCTGCTGGAGGCCGTGGGCGGACCGCGGGCCACCGCCCGGCGCGCCGCGCTCACCGCCGCCCTCGACCACGCCCAGGACGCCCTCGCCGGACCCCGGCTGCGGCGGTACGCCGGGTCGGGCGCCGAGCGGCGGCTGCACGCGCAGTACGCCGCCGCGCTCCCCCTCGCCGAGGCCGCCACCGCGCTCGCCTGGGCTGCCGAGCCGGTCTCCGCGCGGGCCGCCGAGGCGCCCCGGCGGCTCGCCGCCGCAGTACGCCGCGCCACGCACACGGGACCCCTGCCCGCCCCCTCGCGCTCCGCGCCCGCCCTGCGGGCCCTGGACGACGCCCTGCTGCGGGCCGCCGAGGCCTTCGACCGGGGCGACGGTGACGCCCCGCACCGCCGTCGGCGCACCGCGCGGCAGCTGGTGCGCGTGGCGTTCGGGACCGCCGGCCGGGAGTACGGGACGCGGGTAGCCCTGTCCTTCGGGGCCGCCGTGGCCGTGGCGCAGGTGTTCCACCACGTCCACTGGTACTGGCTGCCCGCCACCGCCGTGTTCCTCGTCAAGCCCGACCTGGGGCCGCTCGCCTCACGGGTGCTGTGCCGGGCCGCGGGGACCGTCCTCGGGGCGCTGCTGTTCGCCGGGCTCGCCGCCGTGCTGCCCCAGCCCGCCGGGCTGGTCGCGGTCGTCACGGTCAGCGGGGCGCTGATCCCGGTCGCCACCCGGCACTTCGCCGCGCAGACCGCCGTCGTGACCGTGCTCGTGCTCGCCCTGGTGATGCTCGGCGGCGAACCGCAGGCCTCCGCGAGCCGGATCGCCGAGACCCTGCTGGCCTGCGCGATCGTCCTGATCGTCGGGCATCTGCCGATGCCGGGGGAGCGCGGCGGCGGAGTGCGGGCCCGGCTCGCGGCGGCCGGCGGGGCCGCACACGCCTACCTCACCCACGTCCTCACCGGCTCCGCCGACCGGCCCGCGCGGTGGGTGCTGCGCCGCGAGGCCTATCGCGCCCTCGCCGAGGCCCGTACGGCCATCGCCGTGGCCTCCGCCGAACTGCCCGCCCTCGCCCGGCACACCGAGGGCGCGGACCGGGTGGCGGCCCTGCTGGAACGGTTCGTCGACACCGTCACCGCCTGCGCCGTGCACCTGGACGACACCGGACGGCTCACCCCGCTCCACGTCCACCGGCTCGACCGGCTCCTCGGCGACCTGGAGACAGCCGACGGCCTCGGAGTGCTGGACGGCCTCTGTGGCCAGCGCGGGCGGCTCCGCGCGGCCGCCCTGCCTCTCGCCGGATAGCCGGGAAAGGGAAAGCCGGACGGCTGGCCGGGCCACCCGGGCTGCTGGTCGGTAAACCGGACGGCCGTCGGGTGGGTGCCGTCGGATGGGAGCCGTCGGACGGTTCGGGACCGACCGGTCCGTGCTCCTAGTCGACCCGCACCCACACCGGCGCGTGGTCCGAGCCCGCAGCGTCCCGGCGGCCGGCCGGGTCCTCGCTCACCGAGGGCAGCCGGGGAGCGGTCTCGGCGGGCAGTCCGGTGCCCGCGACCGCGATCCGGCGGGCCAGGCGGTGGCTGACGAGGACGTGGTCGATCAGTTCCGGGCGTCCGGAGTTGATCCGCGAGTAGCGCTGTCCGGCCGGGATGAGCGGGGCCACGTTCCACAGCCGGGCCGCGTCTCCCCGGTCGGCCCGGTCGAACCCGGGCGTGCCGATCTCCGAGCCGGGCGGCCCGAGCAGGAGCTGGGTGGTCGCGGCCTGCACCTCGTCGTTCAGGTCGCCCAGCACCACCACGTCCCGTTCCCGGCCGTCGCCCGCCAGCAGCGTGTCGGCCAGCGCGCGCAGCGCCGCCGCCTCGCAGGCCCGGCGGTGCAGCGCGTAGACGCCGTAGCGGGCGCGTTCGCCCTCGTCGTGCGGGTGGAAACGGTTCACCGGGTACGACAGCAGCTTGGACTTCAGGTGCGCGACGGCGGCGCACACGCCCTCCGTCTCCACGGCCAGCAGGCCCCGCCCGGCCGCCTCGGCGGCCTGCCCCGTGTCGTCCGTCTGCACGGGGCGCAGCATGTCCGGGAAGGCCGTCGTGTCGGCCAGCAGGCGCAGGGGCGTACGGCTGAGAAAGCCGACGCGTATGCCCCGGCTGTCGGGATGGGTGGAGACCGCGGTGTGCCACTCGCCGTCCAGCATGCCGACCAGGTCGGTCAGCGCGACCGGCTCGCCGATCTCCTGCACCCCGAGCAGGTCCGGGTCCAGCTCGGTGACCACGGCGGCGAGGGAGGCGAGCTTGGTCTCGTACGCGGTCTGGTCGCGCGGGCCGAACAGCCCGCCGGGCCGGTAGAGGTTCTCCAGGTTCCAGGTGCCCACGAGCATGCCGGGCTCCTTTCGCAGAGCCGGGTGGCGGGTTGTGGTGAGGCCAGGGTGGCTGCCCGGGCCGCCCCGCGACAGGGGCCGGAACCGGATGCGCGATCCGGCTCACGTCGCGGTACCACCCCGCCGTACGTTGGCGTGATGACGACTTCTCCCGCCGACCTCATCATCACGGGATGCACCGCACTCGTGCATGTCGAAGGCCGGACCGACCACGAGCGGATCGCGTTCCGCGACGACACCGCGATCGTCGTGCGCGACGGCGTCATCACTGCCGTCACCGGCACCGCGCAGGTCACCGGGGTGCCGGCCGCCGAGCGCATCGACGCGCGCGGGCAGGTCGCGCTGCCCGGACTGATCAACTGCCACACGCACGCGCCGATGGCCGCGCTGCGCGGCGTCGCCGAGGACCTGCCCACCGAGGAGTGGTTCAACGACGTCGTCTGGCCCGTCGAGTCCAACCTCACCGCGCGGGACGTCGAACTCGGTGCCCGGCTGGCCTGCGCGGAGATGATCCGGGGCGGGGTGACCTGCTTCGCGGACCACTACTTCCGCATGGACACGGTCGCCGCCGTCGTCGCGGAGTGCGGCCTGCGCGCCCACCTGGGCCAGGTCTTCTTCTCGTCCCGGGGACCGCGGGGCCGGGAGGACTCGCTGGAGTTCGCGCTACGGCACCGGGGCGGCGCCGGCGGCCGGATCACCACCGCCCTCGCCCCGCACGCCCCCTACACGGTCGACGACGCCGACCTCGCCCACACCGCCCGGCTGGCCCACGAGCACGGACTGCCGGTGCACCTGCACGCCGCCGAGAACCGCGACCAGACCGAGGCAAGCCTCGCCCGGCACGGCGTCACCCCGATCGAGGTCCTGGAGCGCACCGGCCTCCTCGGCGCCGACGCGCCCGACGCGCCCGCCGCGCCCGACGCGCCCGTCGAGGTGCTGATCGCGCACGGCACCGGCATCACCGAACGGGACCTGCCCGTCCTGGAACGGGCCGCCGGGCGGGTCGCCGTCGCCACCGCACCGCGCGGGTACCTGAAATTCGCCTGGCCCACCACCACGCCGGTACGGGCCCTGCGCGCGGCCGGCGTTCCCGTGGGGCTCGCCACGGACGGCGCCGCCTCCAACAACTCCCTCGACGTGTGGGCATCCATGGCGCTCACCGCCCTCGTCCAGAAGTCCGCCGAGGGCGATCCGCGCTGGCTGACCTCCCGTCAGGCCCTGCACCACGCCACGCTCCAGAGCGCCCGCGCGGTGGGCCTCGACGGCGTCGTCGGCTCCCTCGCGCCGGGGCACCGCGCGGACATCGTCCTCGTCGATCTGACCGGCCCGCACACCCAGCCCGTCCACGACCTCGCCGCGACCCTGGTGCACAGCGCCCGCTCCTCCGACGTGCGCACCACGATCGTCGACGGCCGCGTCCTGATGCGCGACCGCGAGCTGCTGACCCTGGACGTGGCCTCCGTCGCACGGGAGTTGGGGGAGCGGCTGCCCGCGCTCCTCGACCGCGGACACGGCCGGCGGGTCCAGTGGTACGACACCTGACAGGAACGTATGTACGACATTCGGTGCGAGACGACGTACGGCCCGCGCCGGTGAGCGACGCACGACCCCCGCGCGACCCCCGGCCAGAAGCATCCTCTGCCCCCGCGATGGGTCAGCGTGGGAGAAACCGAAGGGGCCTGCGTCAGCCCCCGGGGCGCCTGTGGGCGATGACGCGATCCGATATCACGACGGGTGCGGGGGGTGACACGCCCAGTAGTCGAAACCACCCGTTTGCCGAGTCCTGCCTCACACACTGCGGTGAACGAGTGTCAACTAGGTCTCAGTCCCGTCACCGAACGAGGCGTTTATCTGTCGCCAGGCGTTAACTCATACAGGTACGACGCTTTCTGGAGGTGCAGGGTGAACGGGCGAATGGTGCTCGAGCGCTTTCCCGCCGGCGGTCCGCGCGGATCGTGGCCGGCCGAGGAGTTCGCACACGCGCGACGTCTGGAGGGCATGCCGGCGGAGGTCGTCATGGACCTCTCGACGGATACGTTCCTGGTGATCGTCCGCGAACCCGTCCCCGCGGAGGCGGCGGCGTGACCGCGCGGGGTGCGGCGACCGCGCTGCCGGGCGACCGCGCCGGGTGCGGCGACCGCGCTGCCGGATGACCGCGCGGGGTGCGACGAGCCCGTCACCACCGGGTGACCGCGTGAGCCCTCGGCCCCCTGGGGAGGGCCAGGTCGACTCGGTCGGCCCGAAGCGCACCTTCGCGTTCCCGCGTTGTCTGCCGGGGCAGGTGCTGCGGTGCTACGCGCTGACCACCTGCGACCACGTCGGCGTGGTGCCCGTGAGCCGGCACAGGGCGAGGTAGAGCGGGATCGGCGGGGTGTACGGAAGCTCGCCGTCCGGTTGGTGGATCAGGCGCGGGGCGTCCGCGGTGATCGCGCCGACCGCGTACCGCGCGGGCGCGGGCCACTCCAGGGCGTAGTCGGAGTCCGACGGGACGAGCCACCACCAGTGCGTGTCGTCGGCGTAGACGCATCCCACGCGGGGCAGCCGGGGCAGGACCTGTGGCCCGAAGCGGGCGGGCATCGCGACGGCGTCGCAGCCCAGCGGGGCGGTCATGCCGTCCGGGACGGACAGCGGGCGGGGCGAGCCCGGCGTGTGCAGGTCGCGCCGGAGGCGGACCAGCGTGTCCAGGCTGCGCACCCGCCCGCCGCCGGACGCGGGTGTCACACGCCCCCCCAGGCGTGGCCGCGTCCGAACGGGGGGACTCCCGGGTCCCCCGTTCGCCGGTATGGCGTGTGGCGCGCACGTGTGCGCTCCGGAGCGGCCGGGGTACGGCCGCGTCCCCCGGACGGCAGCAGATCCTGCGCCTCCGTCTCGTCCTCCTCGCCGGGGCCGCCGTCCGTACGGCCCGGCTTGGGTGGGGCGCCCCAGCCCAGGTCCGCGCGCGGGGCCTGTGCCTGGCGGGGCAGCTCGGCCCAGACGAGCAGACCGGGACCGTGTTCCTGGGCGCCCCAGGCATGGCTGAGGGCGTCGACGAGAAACAGTCCCCTCCCGTGCTCCTCGTCGGCCCGCTGCGGGGAGGGGCAGGGTTCACCCGGCGCGCACCCCTGGTCGCGCACGGCTATGCGCACCAGGTCGTCGCCGTCGTGCAGCTCGCACACGACGACGTCGCTCGCGGTGTGCACGATGGCGTTGGTGACCAGCTCGGACACCACCAGGGCGGCCGAGTCGCAGGTGTCCTCGCAGACCGACCAGTGGGTCAGCCGGGCCCGGGTGAGACGTCTGGCCTGCGCGGCGGAGCCCGGGTGTGCGGCCAGTTCGAAGCGGAACCGGCGCTCGGCGGCGCCCTGGGAGGGAACGGCTTCCTCGCCCGCTGCCGACCCGGTTGGTCGAACGGGGACATCGCCATCGCCACCGAGACCGAGAGGCCGGCCTGCGGCGGAGTCTGTTCCTAAGGGCGCGGACGGAATCACGCTTGCCACTATCTCCCCGGCGCGGACACTTGGCAAGCGTCACTCTGAAAATTGCAGAGTGCCGTATGACTCTCTGAACGGTCATGGCACACTGCTCGCAACAGCACGTCGCGCGGCGCCACTTGGGATCGCCGAGGGTCCGACCACCTGATTCCGGCTGTTTTCGGCCGTTTGAGGTGGGTTTCGGTCGGCCAGTCGAGGCCGGCCGGGACGGACCCTCGGGCGGGTCTTCGAATGGCGCCGCCGGGCTGTCCGGAAACCCTTGACTGGAGGTGGAGCGTGAGCGAGCCGCGGTCCGCACCGACGGTGGGCCAGGTCGTCCTCGGTCGGCGCCTGCTGGACCTGCGGGAACGCGCCGGGCTCAAGCGTGAGGACGCCGCTCGCGTCCTCCACGTCGCGCCCGCCACGGTCCGCCGCATGGAGACCGCCGAGGTCGCCCTCAAGATCCCGTACGTCCAGCTGCTCCTGAAGGCCTACGGCGTCCCCGAGGACGAGGCCGAGTCCTTCGTGCGACTTGTCGAGGAGGCCAACCAGCCCGGCTGGTGGCAGCGGTTTCACGACATCCTGCCCGGCTGGTTCTCGATGTACGTCAGCCTGGAGGGCGCCGCCAGCCTCATCCGCAGCTACGAACCGCACTTCGTCCCCGGCCTGCTCCAGACCGAGGACTACGCGCGCGGGGTCCTGACCTCCGGAGCCGTCGGCCAGACCCGGCCGGAGGACATCGAGCGGCATGTCGCCCTGCGGATGCAACGCCAGGAACTGCTCACCCGTCCCGACGCCCCGCGGCTGTGGATGGTGATGGACGAGACGGCCCTGCGCCGCCCGGTCGGCGGCCCGGAGGTGATGCGCGCGCAGATCGACAAGCTGCTCGAGGCCACGAACCTGCCCCATGTGACGTTGCAGGTCATCCCGTTCTCCACGGGGCCGCATCCGGGGACCTACGGGCCGTTCGTGCTGTTCCGGTTCGCCATGCCCGAACTCCCGGACATGGTCTACAGCGAGTACCTGACCGGCGCCGTCTACCTCGACGCGCGCGCCGAGGTGGCGACCCACCTGGAGGTCATGGACCGCATGGCGGCGCAGGCCGCCACGGCACAACGCACGAAGGAGATCCTGCGGGATCTCCGCAAGGAGCTGTAATGGATCGCATCACGTCCCAGCCCCAGCCGAGAGTCCGCGCGGAGCGGATCTACAACGGCATGCCCGCGCGGGAGCTGGGCAGCGAGGGCTGGCACAAGCCGTGGAGCGGTGGCAACGGGGGCAACTGCCTGGAGGCGATGAAGCTCGCCGACGGCCGGATCGCCGTCCGGCAGTCCACCGACCCCGACGGGCCGGCGCTGATCTACACCACCGACGAGATGACGGCGTTCATCGAGGGGGCCAAGGCGGGGGTGGCGGACTTCCTGCTGTCGTGAGCCGGCCCCGGTGGCCTGATTGCTTTTCAGCTTCTGTCTCCGTCTTCCGTCTTCTGTCTCTGGCTCTTCCTGCCTGTTTCTGTCTGTCTCTGCGTGACGTCTCAGCCCGACTCGCCCTCACGGACCGGTACGAAAACTTGACTACTCAGCGCGGCGCCCGGTGCGCCGCCGGACGCTTACGGAGTGCCGTATGACCGGGCAGGACCCTGCCGGTGCCATCCGGATCGACACCGCCAAGCCGCATCCCGCGCGGATGTACGACTGGTATCTCGGCGGCAAGGACAACTACCCCGTCGACGAGGAGATGGGCCGGCAGATGCTGGCCCTCGACCCGCGGGTGCCGGTGATGGCGCGCGTCAACCGCGCGTTCATGCACCGGGCCACCCGCTGGCTCGTCGGGCAGGGCGTACGGCAGTTCCTGGACGTCGGCTCCGGCATCCCGACCGAGCCGAACCTCCATCAGATCGCCCAGGGCATCGCACCCGACAGCCGGGTCGTCTACTGCGACAACGACCCGATCGTGCTCGCTCACGCGGCGGCCCTGCTGCGCGGTACCCCGGAGGGTGCCACCGAGTACCTCCAGGCGGACGTGCGCGATCCGGACGCCATCCTCGATGGCGCCAGGAAGGTCCTGGACTTCGGCCGGCCGGTGGCGCTCTGCCTGGTCGCGCTGCTGCACTTCGTCCCCGACGAGGACGGCGCGCACGACCTGGTGCGGCGCCTGCTGGCCGAACTGCCCTCCGGCAGCCACCTGGTGATCACCCACGCCACCGCCGACTTCACCCCGCAGGAGTCGGCCGCGGCGACCGCCAAGCTCAAGGCGGCGGGGGTGACGCTGGCGCTGCGCTCCCGCGCGGAGTTCACCCGCTTCTTCGACGGCCTCGACCTCGTCGAGCCCGGCGTCGCCGTGGTCAACGAGTGGCGACCGGAACTGGGTGAGCCGGTTCCGGGGGAGGAGGACGGGGTGATCCCGGGATACGGGGCGGTGGGGCGCAAGCCCTAGGAGACGGGTGCGGGTGCGGGCGTGAGCGCGGTCGGGGAGGGCCGCCGTGCACGGCCTGTGCCGGAGAAGGTGCCTGGACGCCCCTCCCGCGCCTCCGCCCCCGTCGCGTCAAGGCGGCGGCAGCACCCCGCACAGCGCGTCCAGCGCCGCGCCGTACGCGTGCTCCGACGGCGTCGCGTACCCCACGACCAGGCCGTCCGGCGCGGCCATCGGGGCCTCCGGGTGGCGGAACGCGGCCAGGCCGTCGAGGGCGATGCCCTGCCACGCGGCGGCCTTGACGGCGGACGGCTCGGTCCCCGGCGGCAGCCGCAGCACCGCGTGGAGCCCCGCCGCGACACCGGTGACCTCGATGTGCGGGGCCCGCTCGGCGAGCGCGGCGACGAGCCGGTCCCGGCGGCCGCGGTACCGCTGCCGCATCCGGCGCACATGACGGTCGTACGACCCGCAGGCGAGGAAGTCGGCGAGGCTCAGCTGGTCGAGCACGCTCGCCCAGCCCTCCCGCTCGCCCTTGGCCGCGAGGACCCCGTCGACGTACCGCTCCGGCAGCACCATCCAGCCCAGCCGCACCGCCGGCGACAGGCTCTTGCTGACCGAGCCGAGGTAGATCACCCGCTCCGGGTCCAGGCCCTGCACCGCGCCGACGGGCTTGCGGTCGTAGCGGAACTCCCCGTCGTAGTCGTCCTCCAGAACCACGCCCCCACGCGCGCGTGCCCAGTCGACGACGGCGGCCCGGCGGGTGGGGTGCAGCGGGCCGCCGGTCGGGAACTGGTGCGCGGGCGTGAGCAGAACGGCCCGCTCGCCCGCCAGCAGATCGGCCCGGGCGCCGTCCGCGTCCAGGGGCAACGGGACCGTGCGGACGCCTCCGGCGGACAGCAGACCGCGGTGGAAGCCGAGCCCGTACGACTCGACGGCCAGCGGGCCGCGCAGGACGGACGGGGCCCCGCTGTGGCCGTTCGGGTGGAACAGCAGCCGCAGCGCGTGAGCGAAACCCGAGCAGATCACGATCCGGTCCGGCTCGGTGCGTACCCCGCGTGCCCGTGCCAGGTACTCGGTCAGCGCTTCGCGCAGCTCCCGGCGCCCCGCCGGATCGCCGGGCCCGAACACCTCGTTGGGCGCCTGCTGGAGGGCCCTGCGGTAGGAGGCCAGCCAGGCCGCGCGGGGGAACGCCGACGCGTCCGGGGTGCCCTGGCTCAGGTCGTGCCGGGGCCCACGCGCGCGTGGAGGTGTTTTTCGGGGCACGCGCGGGGCGCGGTTCGCGGTGCCGGTCGCAGTGCGGTGCGTACTGCGGTTCGCGGTGCGGTTGAGGGGTTCGGCGCGTTCGGCGACCCGCGTGCCGGACCCCTGACGGGCGGTCAGCCAGCCCTCGGCGACGAGTTCCGCGTACGCGTCGGCCACCGTGTTCCGCGCCACGCCCAGGTCGGCGGCGAGCGAACGGTAGGGCGGCAGCCGGGTGCCCGGCGCGAGCCGGCCGCTGCGCACGGCCTCGCGCAGCGCGCGGATGAGCGCGGCCCGCCGCCCGCCCGGCCCCGACAGCTCCAGGTGCAGGTCGGCACCGATCCGCTCCGCCTGATTGACCCACGAATCAGCCATGGAAATGCACCCTACAGCCGGTCTTTGCGGACCGTAGCGTGAAGCCATGACGACGAAGGCGACACGGATGAACCCCACCGGCACCCCGACCCTCCCGGCCCTCCGGTCCCTGCCCGAGAAGCGCCCCCGCCTGGACTTCGCGCGGTCCGCCCCGAAGGCCTTCCGCGCCCTCGTCGGCTTCGACGCCGCCGCCCGCGCGGGGCTCGATCCGGCTCTGGTGGAACTGATCCAGATCCGCGCCTCCCACCTCAACCACTGCGCGTACTGCCTCCACATGCACACCGGTGACGCACGCCGGGCCGGCGAGAGCGAGGAGCGGCTGCACATGGTCGCCGTGTGGCGTGAGGCCCGGCACTTCTTCACCGAGCGCGAGCAGGCCGCCCTCGCCCTGACGGAGGCCGTCACCCTCGTCGCCGACCACGGTGTCCCCGACGAGGTCTACGCGGAGGCCGCCGCCCACTTCGACGAGGAGGAACTCGCCCAGGTCATCGCGCTCGTCCTCACCATCAACACGTGGAACCGGATCGCCCTGGCCACGGCCAGGACGGCGGGCACGGACGAACGCGGCCGCCGCTGAGCCGGGCGGCTCCGCGGGCGCTGGTCCCGGCGCCCGCGGCCGTCCCAGCCCGGTGGCGCGCTGCCCAGGAGCCGGGGCCGGGCGCGGCCTACGCCGCGCGCCGCCAGCCGGGCGGGGCCGGACGCCGGATGCAGGCACCCGGGCCGGGCGCCGCAGTCCGGGGCTGGGGCCGGGCGCCGGATACAGGCGCCGCGGCGGGGAGTCGGAGGCAGAGGCCGGTTCCAGGCGGCCGCCACCCGGACGCCCGCCCCAGGCGTCGGACTCCGCACGCCGGATCCGGGCCGCCCGCCGGCTACACGCTCATCGGCCGGTCGTACGGTCCGATCGGTGCCGGCAGCCGGGTGCTGCCCGTCAGGTGGCGGTCGACGGCCGCGGCCACCGCCCGTCCCTCCGCGATCGCCCACACGATCAGCGACTGCCCCCGGGCGGCGTCACCGGCCGCGAACACGCCGGGCACATTGGTCGCGAAGCCCTCGTCCCGCGCGATGGTGCCGCGGGGGTCGAGGGCCAGGCCCAGCTGATCGACGATCCCGTCCTCCCGGTCCGGCCCCGAAAAGCCGAGCGCGAGCAGCACCAGGTCGGCGGGGAGCGTCCGGACGGCCCCCGGCAGCGGGCGGCGCCGCTCGTCCACCTCGACCAAATGCAGCGCGCGCACCCGCCCCTCCGCGTCGCCCGTCAGGCGCAGCGTCGACGCGGCGAACAGCCGGGCGTCGGCGTCGGCCGCCGGCGCCGTCCGCAGCGCGGCGGCCTCCTCGTGCGCGGCGGACAGCCGGTAGACGCGCGGGTACGTGGGCCAGGGCTCGGTGTCCTCGTCCCGCTCGGTGCCCGGCTGCGCGTAGATGTCCAGCTGGGTCACGGACGCGGCGCCGTCCCGCACGGCGGTGCCCAGACAGTCGGCCCCCGTGTCCCCGCCGCCGACGATCACCACGTGCTTCCCGGCGGCGGACAGCGGGGACGTCTCCAGATCGCCCGCGCACACCCGGTTGGCCAGCGGCAGGTACTCCATCGCCTGGTGCACCCCGGCCAGCTCCCGCCCCGGCACCGGCAGCTCCCGCCAGGCCGTGGCCCCGGTGGCGATCACCACCGCGTCGTAGCGGGCCCGCAGCCCGGCCGCGTCGACGTCCCGCCCGACCGCCGTCGAGGTACGGAACCTCGTCCCCTCGGCCCGCATCTGCTCCAGCCGCCGCTCCAGATGGTGCTTCTCCATCTTGAACTCGGGGATGCCGTACCGCATCAGGCCGCCGAGCCGGTCGTCCTTCTCGTACACCGCGACCGTGTGCCCCGCCCGGGTCAGCTGCTGGGCGGCGGCCAGGCCGGTGGGGCCGGAGCCGATGACCGCCACCGTCCGCCCGGACAGCCGGTCCGGCGGGCACGGCGGCGCCCACCCCTCCTCCCAGGCGCGGTCCGCGATCGCGCACTCCACGTTCTTGATGGTCACGGCCGGCTGGTTGATCGCGAGCACACACCCCGCCTCGCACGGCGCCGGACACAACCGGCCGGTGTACTCCGGGAAGTTGTTCGTCGCGTGCAGCCGGTCCGCCGCCGAGCGCCAGTCGTCCCGCGCGACCAGGTCGTTCCACTCCGGGATCAGGTTCCCCAGCGGACAGGCGTGGTGGCAGAACGGGACACCGCAGTCCATGCACCGGTCCGCCTGCCCGCCGATGATGGGCAGCAGCGCTCCCGGAACGTACACCTCGTGCCAGTCCCGCACCCGTTCCCCGACGGGCCGGCGGGGCCACTCCTCGCGGGGCGTGGTCATGAATCCCTTGGGATCGGCCATGGCCGGCTCCCCAGCTTCCCGGCGTACGTCCTCGCGCACGCGTGCGGCGGCCGTGCGTCCTCGCCGGCACTTTTCGGACACGGACACGATACGTCCGCTTTGCCGCCCTCGCAGGAACTCGGACGCACGGGCCGTCGAACCGTCGAACCGTCGGGCTGTGGGGCTGTGGGGTTGTCGGGCCGTCGCGGTGCGTCCGTCAGGTCAGGGCGAGGACGTAGGCGAGTGCGGCGGCGGCCGAGGCGACGGCGCGGACGTGGTTCCACGCCGTCCACTCCCGCACGTACGACGACCAGTACGCGGCGGCCTCCGCCGTACCCGGTGCCAGCCGCGCCAGCGCGTCGTTGCGCGGCACGTTCGCCACCACGGTGACCCCGAACGAGCCGACCAGATACGACCCGCTGCCCAGCAGCAGCTCCACCGCCCCCTCGTCCGGCCACACGACGAACGTCACGACCGCCGTCACCGCGCACAGCACCGCCGAGCCGAGGAAGACGGCCATGAAGGCCGGCCGCACGGCCGCCACGTTCACCGCCCGCATCGCGGCGGCCCCCTGTGCGGGCGGCAGCGCGGCCAGCCCGCGCATCACGAACGTGGAGAACGCGCAGAAGACACCGGCCACCAGGCCGGTCCCGAGCACCCCCAGCACCACCAGCAGGAAGTACGGCCCTTCGATCATGTCGCCCTCATCTCCCCTCGCCGACTGCCGGCCGCGTGGTGCCGCCTCCGCTGTCCCGGCCAGTCAATCCCGCCCCGGCCGCCCGCGACCATGCCCGAACGCCGCACGCGCATAAGCGAACGTCCAGCCGGGTGTCCGTGAGCGATCGGCCGGCCCACGTGGTCATCAGAGATGGACCGGGGACGTGCCTCCCCTGACTGAGCCGGTGTCCAGTGCCGTGCCGTGCCGTGCCGGGCCCCCGCCCCCTCCCCTCCGCCCCGCCCCGCCCTGTCGCTTCGCGTCACCCGGCCGACTCGGTCTCCGCCTCCCGCCACGCCCGCAGCACCGTCTCCACAGCCGCCGCGATCCGCTGCCGCGCCTCGTGCCGGGGCACCCCGCTCATGAGGAGCCGGTCGTACGGTGTGTCCACATGCCGTACGGAGGCCACGACCGCCGAGGTCACCGCACCCTCGGACAGGGCCCGTCCCGCCGCGCTGCGCCCCACCCGCCCGCTGCCCCGCACCGAGGCGTGGACGGCGATCTCCCGCGCCCGCTCCGCCGGACACCCGGGGAAGAGCCGCCGTATCGCGGTGGCGAACGCCTCGGTGAACCGCGCGTCCTGCTCCGCGCGCCGCCGCGCGTCCCGCATCCGTCGGCGGCGCCGCGCCTCCGCGTCCGCCATGCAGCGCCGCTCGGCGCGGGCGAGCCCCGCCGCCTCCACCAGGACGCCCTGCCGCTCGTAGCGCCCCTTGCGCCGGTGGAACCGTACGACCACCACCGACAGCCCGCTCTCCTCCCGTGCCCGGCGGGTCAGCGCCGTGTCGCCGCGCGGCAGGAACACCAGATGCCCGAGGTCGGCGCAGTCCAGACAGCGCGGCACCCCGTCCTCCAGGACGAGCATCGGCAGCGGGCCGCGCCGGCACGCGGCACACCGCTTGCGCCTGAGTGGCTGGACGGCGAGAAGTCCCGCACCGGCCGGGGGAGTTGCGGGTACGGCCATACCCGGTTCATGCCCTCGGCCCTCCGGTGCCTATCCGCGGCCTGCGCCGGCACCCCCTCCCCGCCCGGCTCCCCGCCCCCTTCCCCGCCCGGATGCGCGCGGAGCGCGACGGGGCGGTCGACCGGGCGTTGCCCGCCGGGCGTTGCCCACCCAGGCCCGCCGACCGCGCGCTGGCGCATCATGGGCGGTGTGCGACTCGAACCGATCACCTGGGACCGGCTCGGCGATCTGCTGGCCGAGCGGCTGCTGGACCTGAAGCCGGGCGACGGCGGCGCCTGGCCGCGCGTCGCCATCGACGGCGCCCCGGCGGCCCGGCCCGGGGACCTCGCAGACCGGATCCACGAGGCGCTGCGGCTGCGCGGCCGGCCCTCCCTGGTCGTGAGCACGGAGGGGTTTCTGCGTCCCGCCTCGCTCCGGCTGGAGCACGGCCACCGGGACGTGGACACCTACTACGACGGCTGGTTCGACACCGGCGCCCTGTGGCGCGAGGTCTTCGGCCCCCTGGAACCCGGCGGCGACGGCCGTGTCCTGCCCGACCTGTGGGACCCGGTCACCGACCGCGCCACCCGCAGCCCCTACGTCCGACTCCCGCCGGGCGGCGTGCTGTTGCTGCACGGACCCCTCCTCCTTCGGCACTGGTTCCCCTTCGACCTGACCGTCCATCTCCTCCTCTCACCGGGCGCCCTGCGCCGCCGCACCCCCGAGGCCGACCACTGGACCCTCCCCGCCTTCGAGCGCTACGAGGAGGAGACCGACCCGGCCGGCACGGCCGACGTACTGGTGCGCACGGACGACCCGCGCCGCCCGGCCTGGCGGGGCTGAACGGCGAGACCTGGTCCCGGCCCTGGTCCCGGGGCCCTCGTCCCGGGGCTCTTCTCCGGGTGCGGGTGCCGGTCCGCGCGGTCAGAATGAAGAGCGCCGGGACCAGCGGTGCCCCCGCGCCGCGCCGGCCGTCCGGCACCGGGAGGTACCTCATGACCACTGCCGGAGACATCATGCACCGCGGTGCCCAGTGGATCCCCGCCCACGAGACCCTGGACCGCGCCGCCCAGCTGACGCGCGAACTCGGCGTCGGCGCCCTGCCCATCAGCGACGAGAACGAACGCCTCTGCGGCATCCTCACCGACCGTGACATCGTCGTCGGCTGCGTGGCGGTGGGCCACGACCCGGCCAGGGTCACCGCGGGCGAGATGGCCCAGGGCACGCCACGCTGGATCGAGGCGGACGCCGACATCAGCGAGGTGCTGCGGGAGATGGAGGACCACCAGATCCGCCGGCTGCCCGTCATCGACAACAAGCGCCTCGTCGGCATGATCAGCGAGGCCGACCTGGTCCGCCATCTGCCGGACGACCAGATCGCGGAGTGGACCGAGCGGGTCTACGCGAGGAACTGACCGCCGCGCCGATCGCGCTGCCGCGGCGACCGGCGACGGGCGACCGCCCGCAGTTCCCGCGCTCAGAGCCAGCCGTTGCGCCGGAAGCCGCGGTACAGCGTCAGACACGCCAGCGATATGACACCGATGACCATGCCGTAGCCGTACCGCCAGTGCAGTTCCGGCATGTGGTCGAAGTTCATGCCGTACATGCCGCACACCATCGTCGGCACGGCGACGATCGCCGCCCACGCCGTGATCTTCCGCATGTCCTCGTTCTGCGCGACCGTGACCTGCGCGAGGTGCGCCTGGAGGATCGAGTTGAGCAGTTCGTCGAAGGCGGCGATCTGCTCGGCGGCGCGCAGCTGGTGGTCGGCGACGTCGCGGAAGTACGCCTGTATCTCCGGGTCCACCACCCGTATCGGCAGGCCGGCCAGGTCCTGCAGCGGCCGGCCCAGCGGGACCACGGCCCGCTTCAGCTCCAGCAGCTCCCGCTTGAGCTGGTACATACGACCGGGATCGGCGCGCGCCCCGTGCTCCGCGAAGACGTCCGTCTCGACCTGGTCGATGTCCTCCTGCACCGCCTCGATGACGTGGAGATAGTCGTCGACGACGTTGTCCGCGATCGCGTGCAGCACCGCCGAGGGGCCCTTGGAGAGCTGGTCGGGCCGGGACTCCAGATCCTCGCGCAGGGGACCCAGCGAGCCGTGCCGGCCATGGCGCACGGTGATCACGAAGTCCTCGCCGACGAACACCATGATCTCGCCGGTGTCCACGACCTCGCTGGTGGCCGTCAGCTTCTCGTGCTCCACGTAGCAGACCGTCTTGAACACGGCGAACAGCGTCTCGTCGTACCGCTCCATCTTCGGGCGCTGATGCGCCTCGATCGCGTCCTCCACCGCGAGCGGATGCAGGTCGAACAGCTCGGCGACGCCGGCGAACTCCTCGTCCGTCGGCTCGTGCAGGCCGAGCCAGACGAAACCGTGACCGCCCTTGCGGACCCGCCCCACCGCGTCGTCCAGGTCGCCGCCCAGAGGGACCCGGACGCCGCCCTCGTACGCCACGCAGTTGACGACCGAGGAGCCCAGCGGGGAGCGGGCGGGGTGGCTCAGGTCGACGCGCGGGCGCCGCCGGGCCAGCCGTGCCACTCTGCGGAGACCGCCGACCCTGCCGAGGCTCGTCACCTTCCGCAGATTCCCTGCCATGGACATCCGGATCTCCTTGCGTGGACCCTCACGTCGCGTTTCCGCGCTTTCGCGCCAGTGTGCCAGGGTCGCGAGCAGGGCGGGGAAGCCTGGGGAAGGCATGGGTTCCGTTGTGTTCCGGCCTGTGGACAACGGGACTTCGGGTACCGCCGGAGCGTCGCCCACTCCCGGCAAGTCTGACAAATGGGATGATCGCGGCATGACGCTGACCGACGGTAATCTCCTTCCACACCAGCTATCCGGAGCGACGGAGCGCTCGGCCGCGCTCGCCGTCCTGTTCGACCCCACGACGTTCCGGCACCTCGAAGGGTTCGGCGTCGGACCCGGCTGGCGCTGCTGGGAGGTGGGCGCGGGCGGCGCGACCGTCGTCTCCTGGCTCGCCAAGAGGGTCGGCCCCACCGGCAGGGTCGTCGCCACCGACGTCGACACCTCCTGGAGCATCGGGGCCGCCCGTCCTCCGGTGGAGGTGCGCGTCCACGACGTGAGCGCCGACGAGCCGCCGGGGGAGGGCTTCGACCTCGTGCACGCCCGGCTGGTGCTCGCCCGGGTGCCCGACTGCACACGCGCGTTGCGGTCGATGGCCAAGGCCCTGCGCCCCGGCGGACGGCTCCTCGTCGAGGACGTCGACCTCGCCCTGCAACCGCTGGTCTGCCCCGACGAGCACGGCCCCGCGCAGCAACTGGCCAACCGGCTGCGGCACGCGCTGCGCCAGCTCCTCGCCGCCCGCGGAGCCGATCTCGCCTTCGGGCGCGCCCTGCCGCGGCTGCTCCGCGCGGCCGGGCTGCGGCGGGTAGAGGCCGACGCCTACTTCCCCGTCACCGCGCCGGCCTGTGCCGTCCTGGAGTCCGCGACGATCCGTCAGGTCCGCGACGACCTGATCGCCGCCGGCCTCGCCACCGCCGAGGAGATCGACCGCCACCTCGTCAACATCGCCTCCGGCACACTGGACCTGGCCGGCCCGCCGATGATCTCGGCGTGGGGCCGCAGGGCGTAGGGGCGGGGTCCGCTCCCGCTTACGACGTCCCGATCCGCTTGCCATGCCCGAACCGCTCACGCCGCCCGAACCGCTGGCGGCGCCCGTACCACTCGCACGACCCACACCCCTCCGCCCCGCACACCCATGGAAGCGCACGAGTCGCGCCCGCCCTCCCTGCCCGCTCGCGAGCCACGGGAACCGCTCCCGCCCGCACCACCAGGAGCCCATGTGTACCGCGCCCGCCCCGGCGCCACACCCCCTCAGCCCATCCCCGGCGGCCTGCCCCCCACCCGCTCCACCGCCCGCGCCCCCGCCGCGCAGCCCGCCCGTGCCGCCTCCTCGGGCTCCGCCCCCGCGAGCAGCGCGGCGAGGAACGCGCCCGTGAACGCGTCCCCGGCGCCGGTCGTGTCACGAGGCGTCGCCGGTACGGCGGGGACCCGCGCGGTCACCGTTCCGGACCGCGCCACCAGCGCGCCCTCGGCGCCCTGCTTGACCACCACCAGCGGAATCCGCCGGCTCAGCTCGGCCGCGGCGGCCACCGCGTCGCGCGAACCGGTGAGCAGCCGGGCCTCGTCCCGGCTGGGCAGCAGCACGTCGATCCCGTCGACGAGCGACAGGAAGCGCTCCGCGCCCAGCTCCGCCAGGAAACCCGCGGAGGCCGGATCGAGGCTCACCGGCACCCCACGCGCGCGTGCCGCCGCCAGGGCCGTCGCCACCAGCGCCCGGCTCGGCGCGGAGAACAGCAGGTAGCCCGACAGGTGCAGCCGTACGACACCGTCGAGCAGCGCGTCCGACCAGTCACCGGGGTCCAGCCGCAGGGACGCCCCGCTGTCCGTCAGGAACGTCCGCTCGGCCGCCGCGTCCGTGTCGACGAGGCAGATCACCGTGCCCGTGGGCGCCTCCGGATCGACGACCAGCCGCGCGGACACCCCGCAGGCCACCAGCTCCCGCTCGTGCCAGGCGGCCGCGTCCGCCCCCACCCGGCCCAGCAGCCGCACCTCCGCACTGCCCGAACGCGCCGCCCAGCAGGCCACGTTGGCGCCCGCCCCGCCGGGCACGGTGCGCACCACGGCCGCCGTGTCCGTACCGGGCGCCAGGGGACCGCTGTGCCGGGCGACCACATCGGTGACGACGTCCCCGACGACGAGCAGCGCGCCCGCACCGGGGGACCCCGCCCCCGCCGTGCCGTCCGCCCCCGTCACGCCCCGGCCCAGGCCGCCGCGATCCGCGCCGCCAGCCGTACGTTGCCCCGCACCGCCGCCAGGTTGGCGCTCAGCGAGGCCCCGTCCGTGTGCCGCACCAGGTAGTCGAGCAGGAACGGCGTGACCGCCTGACCGGTGACGCCCTGCTCCTCGCAGGCGCGCAGCGCGTCGGCGAGCACGCGCGCGTGCAGCCCCGGATCCAGCTGTTCGGCCTCGGGCACCGGATTGGCCACGATCAGCGCCGACTCCGGCAGCGCGAGCGCGTCCTGCGCCCGCATCACCCGCGCCACCTGCTGCGGACTGTCCAGCGTCCAGTCCACCGGATGCCCCGAGTCCGACAGATAGAAGCCGGGGAACCGGTCCGTGCCGTATCCGGCCACCGCCACGCCCAGCGTCTCCAGCCGCTGCAACGTGGCCGGCACGTCCAGGATCGACTTCACCCCCGCGCACACCACCGTGATCCGGGTGCGCGCCAGCAGGCCCAGGTCGGCCGACTCGTCCTGCGTCACCGTCCACTGCCGGTGCACCCCGCCGAGCCCCCCGGTGGCGAACACCCGCAGGCCGGCCCGGGCCGCGAGCAGCGCCGTCGCCGAGACGGTCGTCGCCCCACTCGCCCCGCGGGCCGCGGCGAGCGCCAGATCACGGTGGCCCAGCTTGCGGATCCCGTCCCCGCCCGCGATCCGCTCCAGCTGCTCTTTGTCCAGGCCGACGTGCGGCCGGCCGTCCAGGACGGCGACGGTCGCGGGAACGGCTCCCTCCTGCCGTACCGCCTCCTCCAGCTCCCGCGCCACGCGCAGATTGCGGGGGCGCGGCAGCCCGTGCGCGATGATCGTGGACTCCAGGGCCACCACAGGGCGACGCGCGGCGAGCGCCTCGCGCACCTCTTCCGACACGACCAGCTCCGGCACCTGCGTCACGCGACCGCCTCCCGTCCGTCGGTTCTCCCTCATCTCTGGCGGGCGGCGTGTCCTCTCAAACGCTTGCGGCCTGTGGGGGACACCACCACCCTGGGGCGCATGACCGACAACGCGACACGTCTCGACCATGTCGTCCTCTGGGTGCGCGACCCGGTCGCCTCGGCGACGTTCTACGAGACGGCGGTGGGCCTCACCCCGCTGCGGCTCACCGACTTCGTCGCGGGACAGGTCTCCTTCCCTTCCGTCCGGGTGAACGAGGAGACGATCCTCGACCTGGCCCCGCTGACCATGGCCGAGCGCATGACCATGCTCCCCGGCGCCCCCGAGAGCGCCGGCCACCCGGTCAACCACGTGTGCCTGTCCCTGCCGCCGGACGCCTTCGACGCCCTCCTCGCACGCCTGCGCGCACACGAGGTGCCCGTGTCGGAGATCTCCCACGACTCCTACGGCGCACGCGGCCCGGCCAGGCGCAGCTTCTCCTTCCGCGACCCCGACGGCAACGTCCTCGAGGCCCGTCACTACACGTGAGACCTCCGGCGGACGTCTCAGAACAGCGGCTCGGGCAGCACGCCCTCCAGCGCCAGCAGCTTCCGCTTGGCCTCCAGACCGCCGCCGAACCCGCCGATCCCGCCGTCGCGCTCGACGACCCGGTGGCAGGGCACGACGACCGGCAGCGGATTGGCGCCCATCGCGGCCCCCACCGCCTGGGCCGCGCCGGGCTGACCCACCCGGTCCGCCAGATCGCCGTAGCCCACCACCGAGCCGTACGGCACGCCGGCGGCCAGTTCGCGCAGCACCTGGCGGTTGAAGCCGGAGATCAGCGACCAGTCCAGCGGCAGGTCGAAGTCCCGCAGGGCGCCCCGGAAGTAGGCCTCCACCTGGCGTATCGCCTCGGCCAGGAGTGGGGAGCCGGGCGCGTGGACGGGCTCGGTCCCCAGCCGGGACGCGAGCCGTTCCAGCGCCTTGTCCCGCACGGCGTCCGTGGCGTGGAACACCACGTTGACCAGACCGTCACCGGTCGCGGCCAGCAGCAGCGGACCGATGCCGGTGCCGACCACGGCCCACACCACACCCACGTCCTGCCGCCCGTCCCGCCCGTCGCTGTTCATGCGACCCACCGTACGACCCGCCACTGACAACGCCCGCCCGCCAGTCCTCCGTCCATCCCCACCCGCCGGCCCTTCGTCCTTCCCCGCTGCCGGCCCGCCGTCCCTGCCCGTCCGCCGGCCCGCCGTCATTCCCCGCCCGCCGGCCCGCGCGTCACTCCCCGTCCAGCGCCTCCCGCACCACGTCGGGCCGGTTGGTGATGATGCCGTCCACCCCGTACGCGGCGACCGTCCGCGCGGTGTCCGCCGAGTCCACGGTCCAGGTGGACACCTGCAGCGCCCGGCCGTGCGCCCCGGTGAAGGCGTGCACCGAGGCGACGTAACCGGTGGACAGGGCGCCGTACGGCGGGTTGACCTGGTCCACGAACGTCGCGTACCCGGGAAGCTCCACGATGGGCGGTGCCCCCAGGAACCCCGTCCGTACGGCGGGACGCAGCTCGTGGACGGTCCGGATGCTGTCCGCGCTGAAGCTCTGCACGACCAGGCGCCCCGTCACATGGCCCCGGTCGAGCCAGCCCTCGTTGGCCAGCACCTTCAGGGTGTCCCGCTCGATGCCCGGATACAGCTCCGGCTTCTTGATCTCCAGGAGCAGCTTCTGGTGGTGCGACTCGACGCGGCGCAGATACTGCTTCAGGGTCGGTACGCGCGCGCCCGCGTACGCGGGGCCGAACCAGCTCCCCGCGTCCAGGCGGGCGATCTCGGCGGCGGTGAAGTCGCCGACCTTCCAGGGAGCCCGGTCGGGGAAGACCGTCTCGACGTCGGTGGTGCGCTGCAGACTGTCGTCGTGGATCACCACGAGTTCGCCGTCCCTGGTGCGCTGGACGTCGTTCTCGACCCACTCGATGCCCAGCTCGGCCGCCTTGTCGACGGCGGCCAGGGTGTTCTCCGGCGCGTGGCCGGAGGCGCCCCGGTGGGCGATCACGACGGGCCGCTGCGCCGCGGCCTCGGCCCGTGCGTGGGGGACCGGGAACAGCAGCGCGGCGGTCCCCAGGAGCGCGGTGGTCGTGGCGGTGGCTGCGCGCGGGTGCATGCGTACTCCTCGCGTCGAGCGGTCACGGACAGCTCAACTGTGACAGCACAGGGTCAACACGAGGCGAGTGCGGGATGACCACCGATGGAATGGTGTTGCCGAACCCCCGTCACCTGGGCCGCACAAGTGGGGCGAGGCCGTGTTTCTTTGCCGGAAAGTCGTTCGACCATTCCGGTGGGAGTCATACTTTCTGCCTCGACCCTGACCGCTTGGGCGGTTCTGGGAGGGGGCGCATTTCAGGGACTTCCGGGATGGAAGAGGGCGGAAGGGCAGCCGCGCATGCAAGGCACGGTCGACGGATTCAGCTATGGCCTCGTCACCCCGCTGGTGGCCTATCTCATGGCCTGCCTCGGCGGTGCCCTCGGCCTGCGGTGCACCACCAGATCCATGCTCGTGGCCGGATCGTGGCGCTCCGGCTGGCTCGCCCTCGGCTCGGCGGCCATCGGCTCCGGCATCTGGACCATGCACTTCGTGGCGATGATGGGGTTCACGGTCGAGGAGGCGCCGATCCACTACGACAAGCCGATCACGTACGCCAGCCTGGGCGTCGCCATCGTCATGGTCGGCATCGGGATCTTCATCGTCGGCTACCGCGGCGCCACCGGAACCGCCCTGTTCACCGGCGGCACCATCACGGGCCTGGGGATCGCCTCGATGCACTACCTGGGCATGGCCGGGATGCGGCTGAACGGGCAGCTGGAGTACAACACCCTCACCGTCGCCGCGTCCGTCGTCATAGCGATGGCCGCCGCCACGGCGGCCCTCTGGGCGGCCGGACAGGTCCGGGGGTTCCTGTGGAGCATCGGCGCCAGCCTCGTCATGGGCCTCGCCGTCAGCGGCATGCACTACACCGGCATGGCCGCCCTCAGCGTGCACCTGCACGGAGGCACCGGCGGACCGGCCACGGGCGACTCGCCCGCCACCCTGCTCGCCCCCATGCTGATCGGCCCGCTGGCCTTCCTGTGCCTCGCGGGCGTCGTCGTGCTGTTCGACCCGCTGATGGTCATGGGCAAGCCCGACTGGCCCCGCCCGGAGAACAAGCCGGGCGTCCCGGCCCACGTCCCCGTCCACCACCAGGGCGGCCGCTTCCCGCTGAGCGCCCGCCGCCGCCCGACCGGCCGCCGCACCCGCACCCCGCAGGGCCACTGAGCCGGAGAACCGCTGATCAGAGCCGGTTGTCAGTGCGGGGTCGTACGGTGGATGACATGCGGCCCGTTTCCCAGATCGAACGTACGGTGGCGCCCTTCGAGGTCGTCAGCCCCTACCAGCCGAGCGGCGACCAGCCCGCGGCCATCGAAGAGCTCGCCCGACGCATTCAAGCCGGCGAGAAGGACGTCGTGCTGCTCGGCGCGACCGGCACCGGCAAGTCCGCCACCACCGCGTGGATGATCGAGAAGCTTCAGCGCCCCACCCTGGTCATGGCGCCGAACAAGACACTGGCCGCCCAGCTGGCGAACGAGTTCCGCGAACTCCTGCCGAACAACGCCGTCGAGTACTTCGTCTCGTACTACGACTACTACCAGCCGGAGGCGTACGTCCCCCAGTCGGACACCTACATCGAGAAGGACTCCTCGATCAACGAGGAGGTCGAGCGGCTGCGCCACTCCGCGACCAACTCGCTGCTCACCCGCCGCGACGTCGTCGTGGTCGCCTCGGTGTCCTGCATCTACGGCCTCGGCACGCCCCAGGAGTACGTGGACCGCATGGTCCCCCTGCGGGTCGGCGACGAGATCGACCGGGACCAGCTGCTGCGCCGCTTCGTGGACATCCAGTACACGCGCAACGACCTGGCCTTCACCCGGGGCACCTTCCGGGTCCGCGGCGACACCATCGAGATCTTCCCGGTCTACGAGGAGCTGGCCGTCCGCATCGAGATGTTCGGCGACGAGATCGAGGCCCTGTCCACGCTCCACCCGGTCACCGGCGAGATCGTCAGCGACGACCAGCAGCTCTACGTCTTCCCGGCCTCCCACTACGTCGCCGGCCCCGAGCGCATGGAACGGGCGATCAACGACATCGAGAAGGAGCTGGCCGAGCGCCTGGCCGAGCTGGAGAAGCAGGGCAAGCTCCTGGAGGCCCAGCGGCTGCGCATGCGCACCACCTACGACCTGGAGATGCTGCGCCAGATCGGCACCTGTTCCGGCGTCGAGAACTACTCGATGCACTTCGACGGCCGCCTGCCCGGCTCCCCGCCCAACACCCTGCTGGACTACTTCCCGGACGACTTCCTCCTCGTCATCGACGAGTCGCACGTCACCGTCCCGCAGATCGGCGCCATGTACGAGGGCGACGCCTCCCGCAAGCGCACCCTCGTCGACCACGGCTTCCGGCTCCCCTCCGCCCTGGACAACCGCCCCCTGAAGTGGGAGGAGTTCCAGGAGCGCATCGGCCAGACCGTCTACCTCTCCGCCACCCCCGGCACCTACGAGCTGTCCCGCGCGGACGGCGTCGTCGAGCAGATCATCCGCCCGACCGGCCTCGTCGACCCCGAGGTCGTCGTCAAGCCCACCGAGGGCCAGATCGACGACCTGGTGCACGAGATCCGCACCCGCGTGGAGCGCGACGAACGCGTCCTGGTCACCACCCTCACCAAGAAGATGGCCGAGGACCTGACCGAGTACTTCCTGGAACTCGGCATCCAGGTCCGCTACCTGCACAGCGACGTCGACACCCTGCGCCGCGTGGAACTGCTGCGCGAACTGCGCGCCGGTGAGTACGACGTGCTGGTCGGCATCAACCTGCTGCGCGAGGGCCTCGACCTGCCCGAGGTGTCCCTGGTGGCGATCCTCGACGCCGACAAGGAGGGGTTCCTGCGCTCCGGCACCTCCCTGATCCAGACCATCGGCCGCGCGGCGCGCAACGTCTCCGGCCAGGTCCACATGTACGCCGACAAGATCACCCCGGCGATGGAGCGGGCCATCGACGAGACGAACCGCCGCCGCGAGAAGCAGATCGCCTACAACAAGGCGAACGGCATCGACCCGCAGCCGCTGCGCAAGAAGATCAACGACATCGTCGCGCAGATCGCCCGCGAGGAGGTCGACACCGAGCAGCTGCTCGGCAGCGGCTACCGGGCCAAGAAGGACGGCCGCGCCACCAAGGCCCCGGTGCCCTCGCTCGCCGAGCACTCCACCAAGGGCGCGAAGGCCGGCAAGGCCAAGGCGGCCAAGGGCAAGGCCAAGGAGACCGTGCCGACGGACCGCCCGGCGGCCGAACTCGCCGAGCAGATCGAGGAGCTGACCGCCCGGATGCGGGCCGCCGCCGCCGATCTCCAGTTCGAGATCGCGGCCCGGCTGCGCGACGAGGTCTCCGAGATGAAGAAGGAACTGCGCCAGATGAAGGAGGCGGGCCTGTCCTGACGGCCCGACGGGCGCCGGTCGCTGTGCTGTTCGGGACGAACAGCCGGCCGACCCCACCGGGAACCGGCGCCCCCGCAGCCCCGCCACCGGCTGCGCTGTGTTGCAAGACCGACACAAAGTCCGGGCCGGGGTACGGCACTGTCAGTGCCCCTGCGTAGGGTTCAGGTCAACCGCGGCATCGCGGCAACAGGGGACTGCTCGAGAGGGGAATCAGCGCGTGACCGTCAACATGACCAAGGGTCAGGCCATCAGTCTGCAGAAGAACGACGGCGGCAGCCTGACCGCGGTGCGCATGGGTCTCGGCTGGCAGGCGGCCCCGCGGCGTGGCCTGTTCGGCTCGCGCACCCGCGAGATCGACCTCGACGCCTCCGCCGTGCTGTTCGCGGACAAGCAGCCGGTCGACGTCGTCTTCTTCCGCCACCTGGTGAGCGACGACGGCTCCGTGCGCCACACCGGCGACAACCTCGTCGGCGGCGTCGGCCAGGGCGGCGACGACGAGGCGATCCTCGTCGACCTCCAGCGCCTGCCGGTCCACATCGACCAGATCGTCTTCACCGTGAACTCCTTCACGGGGCAGACCTTCCAGGAGGTGCAGAACGCGTTCTGCCGCCTGGTCGACGAGACCAACGGCCAGGAGCTGGCCCGCTACACCCTCGCGGGCGGCGGCGCCTACACGGCCCAGATCATGGCGAAGGTGCACCGCGCGGGCACCGGCTGGTCGATGACCGCCCTCGGCGCCCCGGCCAACGGCCGTACCTTCCAGGACCTGATGCCGTCCATCCTGCCGCTGCTCTGACGCGGCCCGGCGAGCGGCACACCACACACCTACACAGCGACAGCAGGGGGACGAAGGCGATGACGGCCGAGCTGGTGCGGGGGCAGAACCACCCGCTCTCCCAGGCTCGTCTCGAGATCAGGGTCTCGGCCGCCACGCCGGTCGTGGCCGCGGCGACACTCGGCGACGAGAACGGAAAGGTCCACGGCGCCGAGGGGGTCGTCCACCCGGGCGCCCCCACCCTGCCCGGCCTGGAGGTCTCCCGGCAGGCGGCCGCCGCCCACCGTCTCGCGGTGGACCTGGACGCCATGCCGGACACCGTGCACCGGGTCACCGTGCTGCTCGCCCTGCCCGCCGGCACCCCGGGCGGCCCCGTCCGCTTCGGTGCCGTCGCCGCGCCCTCCGTCGCCGTCACCGGACTCGACGGCGAGGAGATCGCCACCTTCACCCTCACCGGCCTGGAGGCCGAGACGGCCGTCGTCGCCCTGGAGCTCTACCGCCGGCAGGGCGCGTGGAAGGTGCGCGCCGTCGGCCAGGGCTACGCGGGCGGCCTGGCCGCGCTCTTCGCCGACCAGAGCCTGCCCGAGGCCCACCGGCTCGCCGCCGCCGTCGACGAGGCGGTGGCGCGGGGCGCGGCCCGCTCGATCGCCGCGCCCCCGCCGCGTACGGCGGACTCCGACCGGACCCGGCAGACCCACGCCCCCGCCCTCGGTCCCGACCCGAGCGGGTCGCCCTACGGCACGCAGAGCCCGCAGAGCACCACCGGCCCCACGCCCGGCCCCGCCGCCGACCCGGCACCGGCCGACCCGTCCGGCCTCACCCAGCGGACCGCGCCCACCACCGGGTCCATCGCCGGACCCACCGAATCCACCGGATCCACCGCCGGACCCACATCCGCGTCCACCGCCGGATCCGCAGGGACCACCACCGGCGGCCCGATCGACTACCACCATCCCCGCCGGCGTACCACCGCCCCGCCCCCGCCCCCGCCGGCCGCGCCTCCGGCGGCGCCCGGCCAGCCCGCGCGACCCGTCGCGGGCGACGCGACCGGCTGGACGATGGACGAGCGGCTCTACAACCAGGTGTGGGGCATGTTCGAGGACCTGGCCCGCACCACGGCCGCCTTCCGCAGCGCCGTCGACTTCGCCGACTCGCGCATGGAGAAGGAGCTGGAACAGGTCCTCTCCGACCCGCGCAGCCGGATCGGCGGGCAGGCCGACGCCGCCCGCGAGGCGGCCCGCGCCAAGCACGCCCAGCTCGTCGACCAGGCCCGCCAGGCCCTCGACCGGGACGTCGCCCAGCTCACCGCCGAGGCGGCCGTCGTCGAACCCGCGCTGCCGCCCGCGTACGCCCGCTGGGACAACCCCGTCTGGCACGGCTACCGGGTCCCCATGGAACTGCCGATGGCCCTGCGCCTCGGTGACCTGCACCTGTCCGAATGCGCCCAGCTGCGCATACCCATGCTGGTCCGGCTGCCGCTGGAGCGCGGCCTGTGGATCGACAGCGGCCGGACGGGCGCGCTCGACGGCCCGTTCGCCGGCGCCCACGACACGCGCCGCATGGCGATGGAGTCGGCGGTCGCGCACGTGGCCCGGCTGCTCGCCGTCCACCCGGCGGGCGAGTTCACCGTCTACGTCATCGACCCGGCCGGGAGCGGCGCCCAGGCGCTGGCACCGCTGGTGCAGACCGGTGTGCTCGCGGCGCCGCCCGCCCTGGGCGCCGCCGGGGTGGCGGAGGTCCTGGCCAAGCTGACCCAGCGGGTCGACCTGGTGCAGATGGCCGTCCGCGGTGGCGCCGCCGACGCCCTCCCGCCGGACCTCGACACCGCCCAGCACCTGCTCGTCGTCAACGACTTCCCGCACGGCTTCGACGACCGGGCCGTCACCCAGCTGCGCTACCTTGCGGACGAGGGCCCCTCCGTCGGCGTCCACCTGATGATGGTCGCCGACCGCGAGGACGCCGCGGCCTACGGCCCGCTGCTCGATCCGCTGTGGCGTTCGCTGCTGCGGCTGACCCCGGTGCCGGACGACCACCTCGCCGACCCGTGGGTCGGACACGCCTGGACCTACGAGCCGTCGCTGGTGCCGCCCGGCAGTCAGGTGCTGCAGCAGGTCCTCACCCAGGTCGCGGCGGCCCGCCGCGCCTGGCGCCGATGACCGGCACCGCCCCCGCCGTCCACCCGCACGCACCACCGTGTCAAGCATCAGTAAAGGACTCTGACCAGCACCTTTGGCGCTTCTTTTACCAATCACTTTACCTTTCCTTGGTGGTTGGGTAGTCTTATCCGCACGGAGGGGAGTACTCCCTGTCTGCTGCGGCGACCCCGTCAATACGGATCCGGCCGGATCCCGGGGCGTCGGCCCTTCACCGGGTGGAAGAGACCTCCGGCAGCGCGACGACGCTGACTGTTCTGTTCGCCGTTACGTACTGCCGGAGGCGCAGTGGAAGTTTCCGTGACCCTGTGGGTCCTGACGGTCGTGGGCCTCGCCGCCCTGATCGCGGTCGATTTCTTCATCGGCCGCAAGCCCCATGACGTATCCATCAAGGAAGCCGGGATTTGGACCGTCGTCTGGATCGTCCTGGCCGGCCTCTTCGGCCTCGGTCTGCTCGTCTTCGGCGGCGGCCAGCCGGCCGGCGAGTTCTTCGCCGGCTTCATCACCGAGAAGTCGCTGAGCGTCGACAACCTGTTCGTCTTCGTCCTGATCATGGCGAAGTTCGCGGTCCCGTCGCAGTACCAGCAGCGGGTCCTGCTCATCGGCGTCCTGATAGCCCTGGTGCTGCGCGCGGTCTTCATCGCCGCCGGCGCCGCGATCATCGCCAGCTTCTCGTGGGTGTTCTACCTCTTCGGCGCCTTCCTGATCTGGACCGCCTGGAAGCTCATCCAGGAGGCCCGGGCCGACGAGGAGGACGAGGAGTACGAGGAGAACAAGCTCCTGAAGGCCGCCGAGCGCCGCTTCGGCGTCGCGGACCGGTACCACGGCACCAAGCTGTGGATCCAGGAGAACGGCAAGCGCGTCATGACCCCGATGCTGGTCGTGATGCTCGCCATCGGTACCACCGACGTGCTGTTCGCCCTGGACTCCATCCCCGCGATCTTCGGCCTCACGCAGGACCCGTACATCGTGTTCACCGCCAACGCCTTCGCCCTCATGGGTCTGCGGCAGCTGTACTTCCTCATCGGCGGCCTGCTGAAGAAGCTGGTCCACCTCTCGTACGGTCTGTCGATCATCCTGGGCTTCATCGGCGTGAAGCTGGTGCTGCACGCCCTGCACGAGTCCGGCGTCCACGTCCCGGAGATCAGCATCCCGGTCTCCCTCGGCGTGATCTGCACCGTCCTGATCGTCACCACGATCACCAGCCTGATGGCTTCCAGGAAGCAGGCCGCCGCCGAGGCGGTGCAGGCGGAGGACAAGGGGACCCCGAAGGACAGCATCGACGCCTGACCCCGTCGGTCCCTCAGCGCACCCGGCACCGGGAGCGGCGCGGCGCCTCGCCGACGTCGCTCCCGGTGCCGCGTCGTGTCCGGGGGCGCCGAGACACCCGACGGTCACCGCCCGCCCGTAACCGCAAGACCCCCAGGAGAGCGATCGGCACCGAGCGACGACGAGACCGAGCGACGAGCACCGAACGCGAGGAGGAGATGTGGCAGCCGGCCGCAAGGACCACCTGACCAGCGCAAGCGGGACCGCCGAGCGGCCCGCGGACCGGAACGCGGAGCTTCGGCCCGACCCCGGCGTGAAGCCCCCTGCCGACCGGAATGCGAAGCTCCGGCCCGTCTGCGACGATCGCGGCATGATCGCTCGGCTCAGGTCGCTCACGCATCGGTGGACGTCCCTCGTGCCGGTGCTCGGGGTGATCCTGCTGATCTTCACCTGGGGACGTCATCTGCCCGGCCCGCTCGTGGCGCTGGTGACCTTGGTGCTGGCCGGCGCGGTGCTCGCCGCCGTGCACCACGCGGAGGTGGTCGCGCACCGGGTCGGTGAGCCCTTCGGCTCCCTGGTCCTCGCCGTCGCCGTCACGGTCATCGAGGTCGCCCTGATCGTCACCCTGATGGCCGACGGCGGCGACAAGGGCTCCACGCTGGCACGCGACACCGTCTTCGCCGCCGTGATGATCACCTGCAACGGTGTGGTCGGCCTGACGCTCCTGGTCGCCTCCCTGCGCCACCGCACGGCCGTCTTCAACCCCGAGGGCACCGGCGCGGCCCTCGCCACGGTCGCCACCCTGGCCACCCTCAGCCTGGTGCTGCCGACCTTCACCACCAGCAAGCCCGGCCCGGAGTTCTCCGGGCTGCAGCTCACCTTCGCCGCGATCTCCTCCCTCGTGCTGTACGGCCTGTTCGTGGCGACCCAGACGGTCAGGCACCGCGACTACTTCCTTCCGATCACCCGGCAGGGCGAGGTGATAAGCGAGGACCACCACGCCGACGCGCCGTCCGCGCGCACCGCCTGGATCAGCCTGGGCCTGCTCGGCCTCGCCCTGATCGGCGTGGTCGGCCTGGCCAAGGGAGTGTCGCCGACCATCGAGTCCGGCGTGGCGGCGGCGGGATTGCCGCACGCCGTGGTCGGCGTCATCATCGCCCTGCTGGTGCTGCTCCCGGAGACCATCGCCGCCCTGCGCTCCGCCCGCCGCGACCGGGTGCAGACCAGTCTGAACCTGGCCCTCGGCTCCGCCATGGCCAGCATCGGACTGACCATCCCCGCCGTCGCCCTGGCCTCCGTCTGGCTGTCCGGGCCCCTCGTCCTCGGGCTCGGCGCCACGCACATGGTGCTGCTCGCCCTGACGGTCGTCGTGGCCTCGCTGACGGTCGTGCCCGGCCGCGCCACCCCGCTCCAGGGCGGCGTCCACCTGGTGATCTTCGCGGCGTATCTGGAGCTGGCGATCAATCCATGACCGGCGCCGGCTTCGCCACCGCGCCCGGCACGGGCCGGGTCTCCGGCAGCAGCGCGAAGCAGCCCAGGCTGAGCAGGGCGATCCCGGTCAGATACGCCCCCACGCCCCACGGCACCCGGCCGCCCTGCTCGGCCAGCGCGGTCGCCGCGATCGGGGTGAGCGCGCCCCCGACCACCCCACCGAGGTTGTAACCGACGGCGGCGCCGGTGCAGCGCACCCGCGGCTCGTACAGCTCGGGCAGATAGGCGGCGACCACCGCGAACATCGTGATGAACGCGAGCATCGCCCCGAGGAACCCGGCGAACATCAGCAGCGGCTCCCCGGTCGCCAGCAGCCCGACCAGCGGGAACATCCACACCGCGGCGGCCGCGCAGCCGGCCAGGCACATCGGCCGCCGCCCGTACCGGTCGCCGAGCACGGCCGCCGCCGGGGTGAGCGCGCCCTTCACCACCACCGCGGCCAGGACGCAGGTCAGCATGACGCTCCGGCTCACCCCCAGCCGCTCCGTGGCGTAGGCCAGCGACCAGGTGGTCACGGCGTAGAAGACCGCGTAGCCGACGGCCAGCGCGCCCGCGGTCAGCAGCACCAGCCGCCAGTGGTCGCGCACCACCTCGGCGAGCGGTACCCGCGCGGGTTCCTCGATCTCCAGGAAGCGAGGGCTCTCGGCCAGCGACGAGCGCAGCCACAGGCCCGCCGCGGCGAGCACCCCGGCCGCCCAGAACGGCACCCGCCACCCCCACTGGGCGAACTGCGCCTCGGACAGGGTCGCCGACAGCGTCAGCATCGAGCCGTTGGCGAGCAGGAAGCCCACCGACGGACCCACCTGCGGGAAGCTCGACCACAGGGCGCGCCGCTCGGGCGGCGCGTGCTCGACGGTCAGCAGCACGGCCCCGCCCCACTCCCCGCCGAGCCCCAGCCCCTGGAGGAAGCGCAGGGTGACCAGCAGCAGGGGAGCGGCGACCCCGATCACGTCGTACGTCGGCAGGCAGCCGACCGCGACCGTCGAGGCGCCCGTCAGCAGCAGCGAGACGACGAGGACCGGCCGGCGGCCGTGCCGGTCCCCGATGTGCCCGAACAGCACCGACCCCAGGGGCCGGGCCACGAATCCCACGCCGAACGTCGCGAACGCGGCCAGGGTGCCCGCCAGCGGCGAGACGGTCGGGAAGAACAGCGGTCCCAGGACCAGCGCCGCCGCTGTCCCGTAGACGAAGAAGTCGTAGAACTCGATGGCGGTGCCGGCCAGGGCGGCCATCGCGAGCCGCAGCATGGAGGGCGCCCTTACGGTGCGTACGTCGTGCATGGACCGTCAACTACCCACAGTGACCGGCAGTTACGGGGGCGCGTGGAGGTGGCCGGTCGTCGTCAGTACGTGACCGTAATGCGCCGGGCCGGGCCGTCGACACGGATGGTGCCGCCGTAGGGGAGCACCACCTGGGGGTCGGTGTGGCCGCACTCCACGTCGAAGACGATCGGGGTGTCGGGGGCATACGTGCGCATGGCGCGCAGGACGGCCTCGCGCTGGTCGGCGGCATAACGGGCCGCCTTCGCGGGGCTGTTGGGGTGGGTGAAGGACCAGGTCTTCGCGCGGGCCATCAGCAGGGCGGAGAACTGCCGCAGCAGCCCGCGCTCGCCCATGTTGCGCAGGGTGCGGAACACCTCCGCGGCGCTGGGCAGTTCCTCGGAGGTCTCCAGGAACAGCACGTCGCCGGCGTACTCCGCCGGGTCGCGGGCGATCTCGCGGTCGGCCATCAGCAGCCAGCCGAGGATCTCCAGGTTGCCGCCCCAGCCGCGGCCCTCGACGACGCGGTCGGCGTTCACCCAGGTCCAGCCGTCGGAGGGCCGGGTGCGCGGCGGCGTGTCGAAGGTCGCCGGGTCCGCCCAGTCGCGGTCGACGTCGTTCCAGCGCTCCGCGGGGCGCAGTTCGTACGGCCCGGACGTGAACAGCGCCGCCCGCAGCGAGTCGGCCGTGCGCGGATCCATCGCGCCGGGCCGGCCCAGCTCGACCATCACGCACGCGCCGTGGTAGCCGACGATGCCGCTGTTCCGCAGGTAGGCCAGCAGATTGGTGTTGTCGCTCGACCCGAAGAACGGCTTCGGGCTGGCCCGGATCAACTCCCGGTCCAGGTACGGCAGCACGGTGATCTGGTCGTCGCCGCCGATGGAGGCGATCACCGCCTTGACGTCCGGGTCGGCGAAGGCCGCGTGGATGTCGTCGGCCCGCTCCCGCGGCGTCGAGCCCGTCTTCCGGGTCGCCGGGTACTCCACCGGCTCCAGCCCGTACTCGGTGCGCAGCCGCTCCAGCCCCAGCTCGTGGGGGAGCGGAAAGAGACCGGGCAGCCCGCTGGACGGCGAGATGACGGCTATCCGGTCGCCGGGGGACGGTTTGGGCGGGTACACGGGTGTGATCATCCCGGCAGGGTAGGGCCGCCCGAGCCGTCGGCGCACCGTGATAAACCGGGGGCGAGCAGCGGTCCCGCCGGACCGCGACCCCCCGAACGGACCGGAGGAACAGTGCCCCGCACCCTGGCCAACGCGCCGATCATGATTCTCAACGGCCCGAACCTGAACCTCCTCGGACAGCGCCAGCCGGAGATCTACGGCTCCCAGACGCTCGCCGACGTCGAGGCGCTGTGCGCCAAGGCGGCGGCCGCGCACGGCGGCACGGTGGACCTGCGCCAGTCGAACCACGAGGGCCGGCTGGTCGACTGGATCCACGAGGCGCGCGAGAACCACTGCGGGATCGTCATCAACCCCGGCGCCTACACGCACACCTCCGTCGCGCTGCTGGACGCGCTGAACGCCTGCGACGGCATGCCGGTGGTGGAGGTCCACATCTCCAACATCCACCAGCGGGAGTCGTTCCGGCACCACTCCTACGTCTCCCTGCGCGCCGACGGCGTCATCGCCGGATGCGGCGTCCAGGGGTACGTCTTCGGCGTGGAGCGCGTCGCCGCCCTGCTGGGAACCGCGCGCGCGGAGGCGTAGGGGGGAGCGGAGGCGTAGGGGCGCGCGGACGGATAAGAGGCGCGCGGCGGGAGACAGGGGCGCGCGGAGGCACGGGGGCACGCGGAGCCACGGGGCGCGCGGAGTCTTGTACGCGCGTTCCTACAGGCGCCCGGCCTCCACGACGCGCCGCAGGAAACTCCGGGTGCGCTCCTGCCGCGGGTCTCCGAAGACCTGCTCGGGGGTGCCGCGCTCCAGCACCACCCCTCCGTCCAGAAAACAGACCTGGTCGGCGACTTCTCGCGCGAACCCCATCTCGTGCGTCGCCAGCACCATGGTCATGCCGTCGTCCTTGAGGTCGCGGACGACGGCGAGGACCTCGCCGACCAGCTCGGGGTCGAGCGCCGCGGTGATCTCGTCGAGCAGCAGCAGCCGGGGCTGTACGGCGAGCGCGCGGACGATGGCCACGCGCTGCTGCTGGCCGCCGCTGAGCCGGTCCGGGTAGGCGCGGGCCTTGTCGCCCAGTCCCAGCCGCTCCAGCAGCCGTACGGCCCGTTCCTCGGCCTCCGCGCGGGGCAGGCCGTGCACCCGGCGCGGGGCGAGGGTGATGTTCTCCAGCACCGTCATGTGGGGGAACAGGTTGTACGCCTGGAAGACCACGCCGATCCGGCGCCGCACCGCGTCCTGGTCCACGCGCGGGTCGGTGATCTCCTCGCCGTCCAGCCAGATCGCCCCGTCGTCGATCTCCTCCAGCAGGTTGGCGCACCTCAGCAGGGTCGACTTCCCCGAGCCGGAGGCGCCGATCAGCGCGGTCACCGTGTGCGGCGCGACCTCCAGGCCGACGTCGCGCAGTACGACGGAACCGCCGAAGGTCTTGCGGACGGACTCCATCCGCAGCACCGGGGCGGCGGCGGGGGCGTCGCTCATGTGATTCCTCCCTGGGCCCGCCGGCGGTCCATCCGGGCCGTCACCCAGTCCGTGAGCCGGGTCATCGGAATGGTCAGCGCCACGAAGACCAGCCCGGCGACGATGTACGGCGTGTAGTTGAGGCTGCGGCCCACGATGATGTCCGCGGCCCGCACGGCGTCCACCGCGCCGCCGATCGACACCAGGCCGGTGTCCTTCTGGAGCGACACCAGGTCGTTCAGCAGCGGCGGCACCTGCCGGCGCACCGCCTGCGGCAGCACCACGTGCCGCAGCGCCTGCCGGTTGGTCAGGCCCAGCGAGCGGGCCGCGGCGCGCTGGGAGGGGTGCACGGACTCGATCCCCGCGCGGAACACCTCCGCGACGTACGCCGAGTACGTCAGCGTCAGCGCCGTACCGCCCAGCAGCACCGGATCGACCGTCACGCCCTGCAGCCGCAGCGCCGGGACGCCCAGGACCACGATCATCAGGTTGATGATCAGCGGCAGTCCGCGGAAGAAGTCCGTGTACGCGGCGGCCAGCGCGCGCAGCGGGAAGAAGACCGGGCCGCGCAGGGTCCGCGCGACGGCGATGAGCATGCCGAGGACCAGCACGGCGGCCCCGCACACCAGCAACAGCCGGACGTTGAGCCACAGCCCTTCCAGCACCTTCGGGAGCGCCTCGCGCGCGTACTCCCCGTCGAAGAACGTCTCCCTGGTGCGCGGCCAGCCGGGCGCGCTGACCACGACCAGGTACAGCACCGCGCCGGTGACCAGCGTCGACACGGCCGCGATCGCGGTGGCGCGGCGCGCGCGGGCCCGCTTGTACCGCTCGCGCTCCAGCCGCCGCGCCGAGGGGACGTACGGGTCGCGCGTGTCCTCGGCGTCCTTCGTGACGGTCACTTCAGCACCGGGGCGTCGACGGCGTCGGAGAGCCACCGCTGCTCCAGCTTCGCCAGGGTGCCGTCCGCGCGGAGGGCGTCCACGGCGTCGGTGACGCACGCGGTGAGCGCGCTGCCCTTGTCCAGGACGAGCCCGAACTGCTCCTGTGTGGAGCCCTGGTTCTCGAACTGGCCGACGATCTCGGCCTCGGTCACCTCGGCGGCCGTGATGTAGAAGGCGGTGGGCAGGTCGGTCACGATGGCGTCGACCTGACCGTTCTTCAGGGCGGACTTCGCCTGGTCGTTCTTGGCGTAGACGGCGGGCTCCCGCTCGGGCCGCACCACGTCGTTGATGTAGTCGAGGCTGGTGGTGCCGACCTGGGCGCCCAGCCTGACGCCCTTGAGGTCGGCGACGCTCTTCGCCTTCGCGGCCTTCGAGCCCTTCAGCGCGATGACGGCCTGGCGCACGTCGTAGTAGCCGGACGAGAAGTCCACGGCCTTCTTGCGCTCGTCGCTGACGGAGACCTGGTTGATGTCGAAGTCGAAGGTCTTCTCGCCGGGTGCGAACGCCTTGTTGAAGGGCACCCGCTGCCAGACCACGGCGCTCTTGCCGTAGCCGAGCCGCCCGGCGACGGCGTAGGCCACCGCGGACTCGAAGCCCTTCCCGTTGGCCGGGTCGTCGTCCTGGAACCACGGCTCGTACGCGGGCTCGTCGGTGGCGATCGTCAGCTTCCCGGCGGTCTTGGTGGCCAGCCCGCCCTCGGCGCAGCTCTCCCCGGCCGCCCCGGACGGCTCGGCGGCCGCGTTCTCCTCCGGCTGCGGTGCGCAGCCGACGGCGGCGGCGAACAGGGCTACGGTGACGGCGGCGACGGCGCGGCGCGGCGCGCGGAGGACAGATCGCATGGCGGGAGAGTGGCAGCGCCGGCCGAGTTTGTCGAGGTCACGCCAGTCGATGTCCGCATAGTGGGAACGGGTGTTGCGGTCATGTGAACGCGGTCCGCCGCGCGCGGCCTTGGGCCGCCGGTCGAGGGCGGGGGTGAGGACCGGCGGCCCCTGCCGCGCGGACACCGTCGTCCCGCGCGGGGCTGTCCCCAGTGGACCGCGCGATCCCGTGCGCCGGGAGCGCGCGCGGGGCGCCGGTGTGTGCGAAGCGTTCACACGGGGCGCGCGTCGAGTTCCGTGCGCCGGCCTCGCCGGGTTCACCACCCCCGCGCGCGCCACTCCGGCAGATGCGGACGCTCCGCGCCCAGGGTGGTGTCGTTGCCGTGCCCCGGGTAGACCCAGGTCTCGTCGGGCAGGACGTCGAAGATCTTGGTCTCCACGTCGTGCATCAGGCTGGCGAACGCCTCGGGATCCTTGCGGGTGTTGCCCACACCGCCGGGGAAGAGGCAGTCCCCGGTGAACACATGGGGGTGGCCGTGCGGATCGTCGTAGACGAGGACGATCGACCCGGGCGTGTGGCCGACCAGATGGCGCGCGGTGAGTTCCACGCGCCCCACGCGGATGACGTCGCCGTCGTCGACCGGCACGTCGGTCGGCACAGGGATGCCCTCGGCGTCCTCGCGGCCGGCGTACGTCCGGGCGCCGGTGGCCGCGACGACCTCGGCGAGCGCCTGCCAGTGGTCGGCGTGCCGGTGCGTGGTGACGACGGACGCGATGCCGTCGTCACCGATCATGCCGAGCAGCGTGGGGGCCTCGTGGGCCGCGTCGATCAGCAGCTGTTCGTCGGTGGCCCGGCAGCGCAGCAGATAGGCGTTGTTGTCCATCGGGCCGACCGCGATCTTGGTGATCATCAGGTCCTTGAGCTCGTGCACGTCCGCCGGGCCGCCGACCGTCACCTGTCCGCTGTACGTCATGGCCGTCAGTCTAGGTGCGCGATCTGCCCGGAGCAGGTCGCGCCCACGGCGGTGAAAGCTCCGCCACGGCGGCGGAAGCCCTGTCACGGCAGCAGAAGCGGCAGGCGGCCGCAGCGGCTACAGCGGCGGCAGGGACGGCAGCGGCCCGCCCTCCACGGTCAGCCCCGAGCCGTCGCGGCGGCCGGCGAGCCAGCCCAGCAGGTCCGCCGGGGTGCCCCGCACGGTGACCTCGGGCGCGTCCGCCGCACGGCCGGTGCTCCACGCGCGCGTGCCGTCCGTCAGCCGGGTCGGCGGCACGTCGGGGTGCCCGGTGAAACGGTCGGCGAGGAAGTCGATCTCCCGCTCGGTGAACTCCGCCGGCAGGTCCTCCAGCTCGTAGCCGACGCCGAGGTCCACGTGGTGCAGCTCGACCTCGACCCAGCGCCGGAACGGGACCCGGGACGCCGAGTCGGTGACCCCGTTGCGCAGCTCCACGGTCCGCGACCAGTCGGCGGGCGCCGCCCCGGTCCGCTGGAAGCGCTCGGCGCTCGCGCGGACGTCGGCGAGCTGCGCGTCCAGGGGGCGCGGGGCGTCCCGCTCGATGTCGGCGTCCCGGGCCTCGGTGGAGACGTACATGGGACGCCCCTCCAGTACGTTCACGAGGGCGTCCGCGTTGCGGGCGAGGTGGGCGAGGACATGGCCCCGGCTCCAGCCGGGCAGCCGTGACGGTTGCGTCACGTCCGCGTTGTCCAGCTTGGCGGCTGCGCTGAGCAGCCGATCGGTCGCCTCCCGTACAGACACCAGGTCACGCGCGTGATCAGTCATGGGCCCGACCCTAGCCGCGCCACTCCTTCGGGTGAAGGTGGCGGACCGAGACCATAAATCGAAAGCACGTGCTATATGGTCGGTGGCGGCGTCGGGCATGCTGGATGGCCGGGGGTTGTTAAGCAGTTAAGCAACCGGGGAATCCGAACCGGCGCTGTCAGTGGCTCCCCCTAGTCTGGGAAAGACGGGGGCCTCGCCCCTGTCACTTCTCTCAAGAAAGGTGCGGACCGGCGTGGCCGACCGTCTCATCGTCCGTGGCGCGCGCGAGCACAACCTGAAGAACGTCTCGCTCGACCTGCCTCGGGACTCGCTCATCGTCTTCACGGGCCTGTCCGGGTCGGGCAAGTCCTCCCTGGCCTTCGACACGATCTTCGCCGAGGGCCAGCGGCGCTACGTGGAATCGCTGTCGTCGTACGCCCGCCAGTTCCTCGGCCAGATGGACAAGCCGGACGTCGACTTCATCGAGGGCCTGTCCCCGGCGGTCTCCATCGACCAGAAGTCGACCTCGCGCAACCCGCGCTCCACGGTCGGCACGATCACCGAGGTCTACGACTACCTGCGGCTGCTCTTCGCCCGCATCGGCAAGCCCCACTGTCCCGAGTGCGGCCGCCCGATCTCGCGGCAGTCGCCGCAGGCCATCGTCGACAAGGTGCTGGAGCTGCCGGAGGGCAGCCGCTTCCAGGTGCTCTCGCCGCTGGTGCGCGAGCGCAAGGGAGAGTTCGTCGACCTCTTCGCGGACCTCCAGACCAAGGGCTACTCCCGCGCGCGGGTGGACGGCGAGACGATCCAGCTCTCCAACCCGCCCACCCTGAAGAAGCAGGAGAAGCACACCATCGAGGTGGTCGTCGACCGCCTCACGGTGAAGGACTCCGCCAAGCGCCGCCTCACCGACTCCGTCGAGACCGCCCTCGGCCTGTCCGGCGGCATGGTCGTGCTCGACTTCGTCGACCTCCCCGAGGACGACCCCGAGCGCGAGCGGATGTACTCGGAGCACCTGTACTGCCCGTACGACGACCTGTCCTTCGAGGAGCTGGAGCCGCGCTCCTTCTCCTTCAACTCGCCCTTCGGCGCCTGCCCCGAGTGCACCGGCATCGGCACGCGCATGGAGGTCGACCCCGAGCTGATCGTCCCGGACCCGGACAAGTCCCTCGACGAGGGCGCCATCCACCCCTGGTCGCACGGGCACACCAAGGACTACTTCAGCCGCCTGATCGGCGCCCTCGCCGACGCGCTCGGCTTCCGCACCGACATCCCCTTCGCGGGCCTGCCGCAGCGCGCCAAGAAGGCCCTGCTGTACGGCCACCGCACGCAGATCGAGGTCCGCTACCGCAACCGGTACGGCCGCGAGCGGGTGTACACCACGCCGTTCGAGGGCGCCGTGCCCTTCATCAAGCGCCGCCACAGCGAGGCCGAGTCCGACGCCAGCCGTGAGCGCTTCGAGGGCTACATGCGCGAGGTGCCCTGCCCCACCTGTGAGGGCACGCGCCTGAAGCCGATCGTCCTCGCGGTGACGATCATGGGGAAGTCGATCGCCGAGGTCTCCGCGATGTCGATCAGCGACTGCGCGGACTTCCTGGGCGAGCTGAAGCTCAACGCGCGCGACAAGAAGATCGCCGAGCGGGTCCTGAAGGAGGTCAACGAGCGGCTGCGCTTCCTGGTCGACGTCGGCCTGGACTACCTCTCGCTCAACCGCGCGGCCGGCACCCTCTCCGGCGGCGAGGCCCAGCGCATCCGCCTGGCCACCCAGATCGGCTCCGGCCTCGTCGGCGTGCTCTACGTCCTCGACGAGCCGTCCATCGGCCTGCACCAGCGCGACAACCACCGGCTGATCGAGACCCTGGTCCGGCTGCGCGACATGGGCAACACGCTGATCGTCGTGGAGCACGACGAGGACACCATCAAGGTGGCCGACTGGGTCGTCGACATCGGCCCCGGCGCCGGTGAGCACGGCGGCAAGGTCGTGCACAGCGGCTCCCTCAAGGAGCTGCTCGCCAACCCCGAGTCGCAGACCGGTCAGTACCTCTCGGGCAAGAAGGTCATCCCGGTGCCGGACGTCCGGCGCCCGATCGACCCGTCCCGGCAGCTCACCGTGCACGGCGCGCGTGAGAACAACCTCCAGGACATCGACGTCTCGTTCCCGCTGGGCGTCTTCACCGCGGTCACCGGCGTCTCCGGCTCCGGCAAGTCGACCCTGGTCAACGACATCCTGTACACCCACCTGGCGCGCGAGCTGAACGGCGCGCGCAACGTCCCCGGGCGGCACACGCGCGTGGACGGCGACGACCTCGTCGACAAGGTGGTCCACGTCGACCAGTCGCCCATCGGCCGCACCCCGCGCTCGAACCCGGCGACGTACACCGGCGTCTTCGACCACATCCGCAAGCTGTTCGCCGAGACCACCGAGGCGAAGGTCCGCGGCTACATGCCCGGCCGTTTCTCCTTCAACGTCAAGGGCGGCCGCTGCGAGAACTGCGCGGGCGACGGCACCATCAAGATCGAGATGAACTTCCTCCCGGACGTCTACGTCCCGTGCGAGGTCTGCCACGGCGCCCGGTACAACCGGGAGACCCTGGAGGTCCACTACAAGGGCAAGTCCATCGCCGAGGTCCTGAACATGCCGATCGAAGAGGCGATGCACTTCTTCGAGGCCGTTCCGGCGATCAACCGCCACCTGAAGACGCTCCACGACGTCGGCCTGGGGTACGTCCGGCTCGGCCAGTCCGCGACCACCCTGTCCGGCGGTGAGGCGCAGCGCGTGAAGCTCGCCAGCGAGCTGCAGAAGCGCTCCACCGGCCGCACGGTCTACGTGCTGGACGAGCCGACCACCGGTCTGCACTTCGAGGACATCAGCAAGCTGCTGAAGGTGCTGTCCGGCCTGGTCGACAAGGGCAACACGGTCATCGTCATCGAGCACAACCTCGACGTGATCAAGACCGCCGACTGGATCGTCGACATGGGCCCCGAGGGCGGCGCGGGCGGCGGCCTGGTGGTCGCCGAGGGCACGCCCGAGCAGGTCGCCTCGGTCGCGGCCAGCCACACCGGCAAGTTCCTGCGGGACATCCTCGGCGACCGGATCAGCGACGCCGAGCCGGTGCGGGCCTCCGCGCGCGGCACGGCCAAGAAGGCCACCGCGCGGAAGACGGTCGCGGCCAGGTCCACGACGCGGAAGACGGTCACCGCCAAGAGCGCCGACGGCACGGCGACCGGCAAGGCGACGGGCACCGCGAAGAAGGCGGCGCCCGCGAAGAAGACGGCACGGGCCCGCAAGGCCTGATCCGCGGCCGGCCAGAGCACCGACGCGCGGTGCCCCGGGGGACCCCCGTTCCCCCCAGGGCACCGCGCGTCCGCGTTCGTCCGAAGCCGCTGTCCGCGTCTCAGGCTGCCCTGGGCTCCACGAACTGCATGTCGAGCTGGATCTTCACCACGTCACCGAGCAGCCCCGGCGCGAAGTCCAGGCCGAAATCGCTGCGCCGGATCTCGCCCGTCGCCTCGAACCCGGCGTGCCGGCTGCCGTCGACCGGCACGTCGACCAGCCCGCCGAACTCCACAGCGAGCGTCACGGGACGCGTCACGTCCCCGATCGTCAGCTCGCCCTCCATCGTCCAGTCCTCGCCCTCGCCCGACACCCGGGTCGAGCGGAAGGTCATCGTGGGACGCTTCTCCACGTCGAGCAGATCGGACGCGCGGACATGCGCGTCCCGCTCGGCGATGCCGGTGTCGATGGAGGCCAGGGCGATCTCGGCGGTCACCCGCACGTCGTCGGCCGTCTCACCGACGGACAGGGCGGCCTTCACCTCGGTGAACCGCCCGCGCACCTTGGCGATGCCCAGATGCCGGATGGTGAAGTTGACGGCCGAGTGCAGCGGGTCCAGCTCCCAGTCACCGGGGGACAGGGGCAGCGGGGTCACGGTCAGCGAGTTCGAGAAGTCGTCACGTGTCGTCATGCCTCCACCCTGAGGGCCGCCGGGCGGGGCAGGGAGACCGGGCGAAGCCTGGTAGTGGCAGGGCCACCCTCGCGCGGGCGCGCGTTGGTACGTTCGCTGAGTGAACGACAACGAGTTGGGCACCTATCTGCGGTCCTGGCGCGAGGCCGTGACCCCGGAGGAGGTCGGCCTGCCCCCGGGCTCCCGCCGCCGTACCCCCGGACTGCGCCGCGCGGAACTGGCCACGCTCGCCGGCATCAGCGTCGAGTACCTGACCCGGCTCGAGCAGGGCCGCGACCGCAACCCCTCCGCGCAGGTCCTCGGCGCCCTCGCCGACGCGCTGAACCTGTCCCTGCGGGACCGGATGGTGCTGCGCCGCCTCACCAAGGAGGCGGACGGCGGCGACCCGCTGGTCTGCGCCGCGGCCCCGCCGCTCAGCCGCACCCCGCGCCCCGCCGTGCGCGCCGTCCTCGACCGTCTGGAGCCCACCCCGGCCGTGGTGGTCAACTGGATCGGCGACATCCTCGCCCACACCACCGGCTACGCACGGCTGTTCGGCCCGATCGGCGTGCTCGACGGCGAGCGCCCCAACCTGCTCCGCCATGTCTTCACCGACCCCCGCGCGCGGGCCGCCTACCCCGACTGGGAGCGCGAGGCCGACAACCTGGTCGCCCACCTCCGGCACGACGTGCCCCTGCGCGACCCCTACGCCGCCGAGCTGGCCGAGGAGCTGACGGTGACGGCCGGGGCCGAGTTCGCCGACCGGTTCGCCGATCTGGCGATGGCCCCGCGACGGGTCGGCACCCGGCGCGTCGAGCACCCCGAGGCCGGGCAGCTGCGGCTGCTGCACGAGACGCTGGCCCTGCCGGACGACGGCCAGCGGATCGTCGTCCACCTCCCGGCCGACGAGGCCACGGCCGCCGCCCTGGACCGCCTCGACGGCCGCCATCCGGGAGGCCTGCGGGCCGTGAGCCGGGCGAGCTGAGCCCTCCGGCCCTGATCTCCCACCGCCCGGCGCCGCCCGGTGCGGCCCGGTGTCGCTCGGACCGGTGCCGCCCGGTGCGGCCCGGTGCGGCCCGGTTTCGCTCGGCCCCGCCCGGTCCGGTGCCGCCCCGGTCCCGCGAGCCCTGCACGGTCCCACCCGCCGCCTGGTCGCGCCCGGCTCCGTCCGGTCCTGTCCGGTCGCTCGACTCCGTCCCGCGCGGTGTCGTGTGGTCCCACCGTCGCCTGGTTGCGCCCGGCTCCGTCCGGTCCTGCCCGGCTGCTCGACTCCGTCCCGCGCGGTGTCGTGTGGTCCCACCGTCGCCTGGTTGCGCCCGGCTCCGTCCGGTCCTGCCCGGCTGCTCGACTCCGTCCCGCGCGGTGTCGTGTGGTCCCACCGTCGCCTGGTTCGGCCCGGCTCCGTCCGGTCCTGCCCGGCCGCTCGACTCCGTCCCGCGCGGCACCGCCCCGTGCCACCCGCCACCCGGTCCCATCCGCCACCCGGCCCGCCCGGCCCCGCCCGGTCCCAGCCCGCCCCTCGACCCCGTCCCGTCCGGCGCCGCCCGGCTCGTCCCGCGCGGCGCCGCCGTACGTCACCCCTCCAGCTCGTGCGCGTACGGCGGTTCCGCGCCCGCCCGGGAGCAGGTGACCGCCGCCGCGCGTGCCGCGAACCGCAGAAGCCCGGTCCAGCCGTCGGCGTCCAGGCCGGCGAGGGCGGCGGGGGAGAGGGCGTCCCGGGCCGCCAGACCGTGCAGCAACGCCGCGTTGACGGTGTCCCCGGCGCCGATGGTGTCCACCACGTCGACCTTCTCGCCCGGCACGGAGTGCTCGGCACCGTCGCGCGTGAAGGCGGTCAGCCCGTCCCCGCCACGGGTGATCACGACGGCCGAGGGCCCGGCCGCCAGCCACTCGCGCGGGCCGCCGCCCAGCCACCGCGCGTCCTCCTCGGACAGCTTCAGCAGGGTCACCGAAGGCAGCCACGTCAGGAACCGGGCCCGGTAGGCGTCCGCGTCCGGGATCAGCCCCGCGCGGACGTTCGGGTCGAGCGCGGTGAACACACCCTGCCCGGCGGCGGTCCGCATCAGCTCCTCGTACGCGCTCGCGCCCGGCTCCAGCACCAGCGAGCAGGTGCCGAACGACACCGCGCGGGTCCCCGCCGGGAGCGCGTCGGGCGCCGTGAACAGCCGGTCGGCGGTGCCCTCGACGTAGAAGGAGTACGCGGCCGAGCCGTGCGCGTCGATCGTGGCGACCGCCAGCGTGGTCGGCTCGGCGCCGCGGGCCACGCCCGACACGTCCACTCCGGCCGCGCGCAGCCCGTCCAGCAATGCCTCCCCGAAGGCGTCGGACGAGACGCGGGAGCAGAAGGCGGTGGGGCAGCCGAGCCGGCCGAGGGCGACGGCCGTGTTGTACGGGCCGCCGCCGAGCGCGGGGCGCAGGCTCGCCAGGGCCCCCGGCCCCTGCGGCACCAAGTCGATCAGGGCCTCACCGGCGACGACGATCACGAGTCGGCTCCTTTCTCGGGCTGCGCGAGCCCTTCGGACGGGTCCGGCCGCCGGGGCGGCGGTTCCGGGCAGCCGCACGAGGTGCGGTGGACGAACGTGCAGGGCAGCCGCACGGTCCGGGCGGGCCGGTCCGGCTCGGCGAGGCGTTCCAGGAGCACCCGGACCGCCTCGGCGCCCAGTTCCCTGCTGGGCTGGGCGATCGCGGTGAGCCGGGGCGAGAAGAGGTCCGCCCAGGCGAAGTCGTCGAAGCAGGCGAGCGCGAGGTCGCCGGGCACGGTGAGGCCCCGCTCGCGCAGCGCGCGCAGGGCGCCGATGGTCATCGCGTTGTTGGCGGTGACGAGCGCCGTCGGCGGCACGGCCAGGGACAGCAGGGCCGCGGTGGCCCGCTCGCCGCCCGCCGCCTCCGAGTCGCCGTGCGCCAGGAACCGCTCCTCGAAGGGCAGCCCCGCCGCCGCCAGACCCTGCCGGTACCCGGTGATCCGCTCGCTCGTCGTGCTCAGCCCCGGCCGGCCCGCGACCAGGCCGATCCGGCGGTGCCCGAGCCCGGCGAGATGCGTGACCAGCCGGGTCATCGGCTCCACGCTGTCCGCGCAGACCTGGTCGAAGGCCTGGGCGCCCTCCGCGCGGTCGTCGACCACACGGTCCAGGAGCACGGCGGGCACGTGGTGCCGGCGCAGGTACGCGACCAGCTCGCGCGGGTCCGCGGACGGGGCGACGATCATGCCGTCCACCCGCCGCTCGTGCAGCAGCTGGACGACCGTGCGCTCGTGCCGGGGGTCGTCGTGCGGATCGGCGATGAGCAGGCCGTAGCCGTGCTCCAGGGCGGCGGCCTCGACGCCTTGCAGGATCTCCGTGAAGTACGGGTTGCTGATCGCCGACACCGCGAGCCCGATGGACCGGGTCCGCGCGGTCACCAGGGAGCGGGCGAGGGTGTTCGGGGTGTAGCCGAGCGCGTCGATCGCGTCGAGGACGGCCTGCCGGGTGTGCGGCAGCACCGGCCGCGTCCCGTTCAGCACGTGCGAGACGGTCGCCACGGAGACCCCGGCGCTGCGCGCGACGTCGGCCATGGTCGGCATGAGCGGCCCTCCTCTTCCGGCGTTCCGCGCCGCAAGGTATCCCATCCGGCGCCGGACGTAAACGCTTGCGCAAACGTTTACGTCCGGCGCCGCGCGAGCGTGCCCGTCCGATGCCGCCATCCCCGCCCGCCACCCCCGCCCGGCCGCGCCCGCCACCCCCGCCCGGCCGCGCCCGCCACCCCCGCCCGGCCCGTCCCCGCAGGCCCCGTTATCGTCGGCATGCCCCCGGACCGGCCCCGACCCAGGGAGATCCCATGCCCGCCCGCCCCTCCGCGAGCCGCCGCGCCGTCCTGCGCGGGGCCGCACTCGCCCCCGTGGCCGGGCTCGGCCTCGCCGCCTGCTCCCCGGAGGACTCCGGCGGCGCCCCGGCCGCTCCCACCGCGCCGGTCGAGCTCGGCGCGGACAGCGAGGTCGTGAAGGGCGCCGCCCGCCTGTACCGCGACCACAACGTGGTGGTCAGCCGGGACGACCAGGGCGCCCTGAAGGCGTACAGCTCGATCTGCACGCACGCGGGGTGCCCCATCACCAAGCTCACAGGGACCCGGCTGACGTGCTTCTGCCACGGCAGCGAGTTCGACGCCGCCACCGGCGAGGTGCTTCAGCCGCCGGCCACGGTGCCGCTGACCGAGCTGGCCGTCCACAGCGAGGACGGCAGGATCGTGGCGGGCCCGAGGGACTGACGCCCGAGCGGCCGCAGGGCCCTCACTCCCCTCACTCCCAGTCCCAGGCGATCCCCACGATCCCCGACCGCACCCGGGGCTCCACGAGGTGCACGGAACGGTGCCGGCCGGTCAGGGCCAGTTCCTGGCGGCCGCTGCGCGGTGCCGCCGCCGAGTGCTGGGTGAACCGGTGGCAGCGCAGCGGCAGGGCACGCTCGTCGAACCGCACCTGGAGCGCGTACTGCCCGCCCGCCGGACCGAACCCGCGCGCGTACTCGCGTGACACCCCCGCGGTGCCGTCCTCGACGCCGTAGCGGAACAGGAAGGTGTCACCGGCCCGCAGCCGCGTGTCGAACAGCAGCTCGGCGACGAGCACCCCGGTGTCCCGGTCCCAGCGCACGCGCCCGGTGCGGCAGTTGTCCAGGGGATGCACCGTCATGCGGTCCGGCGCGCACCCCGGGTCGCCGTGGTGCACGGCGACGAAGCGGTCCACCCCGTCCTGGTGGGCGCGCACGATGTGGTGCGACTCGCGCCCCGCCAGCTCGCGGCGCGCCCCGATCCGCACCCGCTCGTGGTGGCCGAGCATGTGCAGCCCGCCGTCGGGCTGGGTGCCCAGCTCGGCCAGCAGCCGGTCCAGCACGTCCGTGGCCTCGACGAGGGACCGGTAGGAGCGGCCGGCCGTCCGCCGCGCGGAGCGCTCGTCGCCCTGCGCGAGCAGCCGGATCAACGACTCGTCGGGCAGCTGGAGTATCTCCTCCAGGGCGCGGACGGCGCGCAGCGACTCCGGGCGCTGCGGCCGGCGGGCGCCCTGCTGCCAGTAGCTCAGGCTGGTGACGCCGACTCTCACGCCGTACCGCGACAGATGGTGCTGCACTCGTTGCAGGGGCAGTCCCCGGGCGGCGATCGCGGCGCGCAGCGCGACGTGGAAGGGGCCGCCTCGCAGGGCCGTGTCCAGGTCCGCGGCGGCGACGTCGGCGGCGTCCGCGTGCTGTGTGACGTGCGGCATGCAGGGGCCTTTCTGTGGCTCACAACGGCTGGTCGGACCGTTCGTGGGATTCCGAGCCGGGGCCACCCCCGCAGGCGTGGAGGGGTCGTCACATCCGTACGCCGTGGTGCACGGCCCCGAGTTCCCCCGCATTGAAGCGTGTTGACCAGGCCCCGACAACACCTGGCGCCCCACCGCGGCACACTCCTGGCCGAGGTTCGACCCTGTCCGGCACGAGGGCTGTCCGGTACGTCACGTCCGGGCCCCGCGGCCGCCGGGCACGGGCGCCGGAGTGTCAGTCCTCGCCAGTAGGGTGTGAGACATGGCCGACCCCTCCAGCTACCGCCCCAGGCCGGGAGACGTCCCGGACTGCCCGGGGGTGTACAAATTCCGGGACGAGCACCGCCGGGTGATCTACGTCGGAAAGGCGAAGAGCCTGCGCCAGCGCCTGGCGAACTACTTCCAGGACCTGGCGAACCTCCACCCGCGCACCCGCTCCATGGTGACCACGGCCGCGTCCGTGGAGTGGACGGTGGTGTCCACGGAGGTCGAGGCACTGCAGCTGGAGTACTCCTGGATCAAGGAGTTCGACCCCCGCTTCAACGTCAAGTACCGCGACGACAAGAGCTACCCGTATCTCGCGGTGACGATGAACGAGCAGTTCCCGCGCGTGCAGGTGATGCGCGGCCACAAGAAGAAGGGCGTGCGCTACTTCGGGCCGTACGCGCACGCGTGGGCCATCCGCGACACCGTCGACCTGCTGCTGCGCGTCTTCCCGGTGCGCACCTGCTCGGCCGGCGTCTTCAAGAACGCCGCCCGCACCGACCGCCCGTGCCTGCTGGGCTACATCGGCAAGTGCTCCGCGCCGTGCGTCGGCCGGATCTCCGCCGAGGACCACTGGGACCTGGCGGACGAGTTCTGCGACTTCATGGCCGGCCGCACCGGCACCTACCTGCGCCGTCTGGAGAAGCAGATGACGGAGGCCGCCGAGGAGCTGGAGTACGAGCGGGCGGCCCGGCTGCGCGACGACATCGAGGCCCTGAAGAAGGCCATGGAGAAGAACGCGGTCGTGCTCGCGGACGCGACCGACGCCGACCTGATCGCGGTCGCCGAGGACGAGCTGGAAGCGGCGGTGCAGATCTTCCACGTGCGCGGCGGCCGGGTCCGCGGCCAGCGCGGCTGGGTCACCGACAAGGTCGAGGAGATCACCACCGGCGCCCTGGTCGAGCACGCCCTCCAGCAGTTGTACGGCGAGGAGACCGGCGACGCCGTCCCGCGCGAGGTGCTGGTCCCCGCGCTGCCCGACCCGGTCGACCCCGTGCAGCAGTGGCTCACCGAGCGGCGCGGCTCCGGCGTCTCGCTGCGCATCCCGCAGCGCGGCGACAAGAAGGCCCTCATGGAGACCGTGCAGCGCAACGCCCAGCAGACGCTGATGCTGCACAAGACCAAGCGCGCCTCCGACCTGACCACCCGCTCGCGCGCGCTGGAGGAGATCGCCGACGCCCTCGGCCTGGACAGCGCCCCGCTGCGGATCGAGTGCTACGACATCTCGCACCTGCAGGGCGAGGACGTGGTGGCCTCCATGGTGGTCTTCGAGGACGGCCTCCAGCGCAAGAGCGAGTACCGCCGCTTCCAGATCAAGGGCTTCGCCGGGCAGGACGACGTCCGCTCCATGCACGAGGTGATCACCCGCCGCTTCCGCCGCTATCTGGCGGAGAAGGAGAGGACGGGCGAGTGGGCCGAGGACGGCGCGCCCGGCCTCGCGGGCGGCACCGACGCGGAACCCGCCCGCACCATCCCGGGCACCCGCACCACGCCGGGCACCCTCACCGGGACCGGCACCCCCGCGCGGACCGACGTCCTCGACGGCCCCGGCGCCCTCACCGAGGACGACGGCCGTCCCAAGCGCTTCGCCTACCCGCCCCAGCTCGTCGTGGTCGACGGCGGCAAGCCGCAGGTCGCGGCGGCCCAGCGGGCCCTGGACGAGCTGGGCATCGACGACATCGCCGTCTGCGGCCTCGCCAAGCGCCTGGAGGAGGTCTGGCTGCCCGGCGAGGACGACCCGGTGGTCCTGCCCCGCACCAGCGAGGGCCTGTATCTGCTCCAGCGCGTCCGCGACGAGGCTCACCGCTTCGCGATCACCTATCAGCGCAGCAAGCGCGCCAAGCGCATCCGCTCCAGCCCGCTGGACGACGTCCCCGGCCTCGGCGCGACACGCAAGCAGGCACTGATCAAGCACTTCGGTTCGGTGAAGAAGCTGCGATCCGCGACAATCGACCAGATCTGCGAGGTTCCCGGCATAGGCCGCAAGACGGCCGAGACGATCGCCGCGGCCCTGGCCCAGGCGGCTCCGGCCGCGCCCGCCGTCAACACGGCGACGGGAGAGATCATGGATGACGTGGAAGACGGGGCACCCGAGACGACGGCGGATGCCCCAGGGGAGCCCGTGCCCACGGGCGCCCCGGACGAGCGACGGGGGCAGGAGACATGACCGAGCACGAGACACACCCCACAGCGGGGCCCGAACGCGCGACCGGCGAGCCGGACGCCCAGGCCCCCGCGCAGGAAACCCCCGGGACGGCCGGCGCGGACCGGCCCCACCCGCAATCCCAGAGCAACGGAATCCAGAGCAACGGAGTGCAGGGCACCGGAGTCCAGGGCACCGGAGCGCAGAACACCGCGGCCCACGGCACCGCGAGCCACGGCAACGGACCCCAGATGACCAACGGCACGGAGACCACCGGCGTCCCCGAGGCGGCCATCCCCGAGCTGGTGATCATCTCCGGCATGTCCGGCGCCGGGCGCTCAACGGCCGCGAAGTGCCTGGAGGACCTCGGCTGGTTCGTCGTCGACAACCTGCCGCCCGCCCTGATCCCCACCATGGTGGAGCTGGGCGCCCGCTCGCAGGGGAACGTGGCGCGGATCGCGGTCGTCGTCGACGTGCGCGGCCGGCGCTTCTTCGACAATCTGCGCGAATCCCTGGCCGACCTCGACACGCGCGGCGTCACCCGGCGGATCGTCTTCCTGGAGTCCTCCGACGAGGCGCTGGTGCGCCGCTTCGAGTCGGTGCGCCGCCCGCACCCGCTCCAGGGCGACGGCCGGATCGTCGACGGCATCGCCGCCGAGCGCGAGCTGCTGCGCGAGCTGCGCGGCGACGCCGACCTGGTGATCGACACCTCCAGCCTCAACGTGCACGAGCTGCGCGCCAAGATGGACGCCCAGTTCGCCGGCGAGGAGGAGCCCGAGCTGCGGGCCACCGTGATGTCCTTCGGGTACAAGTACGGCCTGCCCGTGGACGCCGACCTCGTCGTCGACTGCCGCTTCCTGCCCAACCCGCACTGGGTCCCGGAGCTGCGCCCGTTCACCGGCCTGAACGAGGAGGTGTCGGGCTACGTCTTCAACCAGCCCGGCGCCAAGGAGTTCCTGGACCGGTACGCGGAACTGCTCCAGCTGATCGCGGCCGGCTACCGCCGCGAGGGCAAGCGCTATGTGACCATCGCGGTCGGCTGTACCGGCGGCAAGCACCGCTCGGTGGCCATGTCGGAGAGACTGGCCGCGCGGCTCGCGGCCGAGGGCGTGGAGACGGTGGTCGTGCACCGGGACATGGGACGCGAATGACCGGACGTACTCCGCGGCTGAGCAGGCTGCGCCGGGCGCTCCCCGAGGGGCGCGGCGGCCGGTCCGCCGAGCCCCGCGGCGGCCGGGCGCGCCGGCGGGCCGCCCAGCCCAAGGTGGTCGCCCTCGGCGGCGGCATGGGCCTGTCCGCCTCGCTCGCCGCGCTGCGCCGGATCACCGGCGACCTCACCGCCGTGGTCACCGTCGCCGACGACGGCGGCTCCAGTGGACGGCTGCGCGACGAGCTGGGCGTGCTGCCGCCCGGCGACCTGCGCAAGGCGCTGGCCGCCCTGTGCGGCGACGACGACTGGGGCCAGACCTGGGCCCGGGTCATCCAGCACCGCTTCCAGTCCGGCGGCGAGATGCACGGCCACGCGGTCGGCAACCTGCTCATCGTCGCCCTGTGGGAACAGCTCGGCGACCACGTCCAGGCACTCGACCTGGTCGGCAGGCTGCTCGGCGCGCAGGGCCGGGTGCTGCCCATGTCCGCCGTGCCGCTGGAGCTGCAGGCCCTGGTCAAGGGCCACGACCCGGACCGGCCCGAGGACGTCGACACCGTCCGCGGCCAGGCCACGGTCGCCCTCACCCCCGGCGAGGTGCAGTCCGTGCACCTCGTCCCGCACGACCCGCCCGCCGTCCCGGAGGCCGTCGAGGCCGTGCGGGACGCGGACTGGGTGGTGCTCGGCCCCGGCTCCTGGTTCTCCTCGGTCATCCCTCATCTGCTCGTGCCCGAGCTGCTGGACGCCCTCACCGAGACCAAGGCGCGCCGGGTGCTCTCCCTGAACCTGGCTCCGCAGCCCGGGGAAACCGACGGCTTCTCCCCGCAGCGTCATTTGGAGGTTTTGGGACGACACGCCCCTAAACTCGCCCTGGACGTGGTGCTGGCCGACGAGGCCGCCGTGCCCGACCGCGACTCGCTGACCGACGCCGCCAAGCGTTTCGGGGCCGCGGTCGAGCTGGCGCCGGTGGCCCGGAGGGACGGAACTCCGCGGCACGATCCCGAGCTGCTGGCCGCCGCGTACGACCGTATTTTTCGGATGCATGGAAGGATCGGCCCATGGCGATGACGGCAGCGGTGAAGGACGAGATCTCCCGGCTCCCCGTCACCCGGACCTGCTGCAGGAAGGCGGAGGTCTCCGCCGTTCTGCGGTTCGCCGGCGGCCTCCATCTGGTGAGCGGGCGCATCGTGATCGAGGCGGAGCTGGACACCGCGATGGCGGCCCGCCGGCTCAAGCGGGACATCCTGGAGATCTTCGGGCACGGCTCGGAGCTGATCGTGATGGCCCCCGGCGGGCTGCGGCGCGGCTCGCGGTACGTGGTGCGGGTGGTCGCGGGCGGTGACCAGCTGGCCCGGCAGACCGGGCTGGTGGACGGCCGGGGCCGCCCGATCCGCGGGCTTCCCCCGCAGGTGGTCTCGGGGGCCACCTGCGACGCGGAGGCGGCCTGGCGGGGCGCCTTCCTGGCGCACGGCTCGCTCACCGAGCCCGGCCGCTCCTCCTCCCTGGAGGTGACCTGCCCGGGCCCCGAGGCGGCGCTCGCGCTCGTCGGCGCCGCGCGCCGGCTGTCCATCGCGGCCAAGGCCCGCGAGGTGCGTGGCGTGGACCGCGTGGTGGTCCGCGACGGCGACGCGATCGGCGCCCTGCTCACCCGGCTCGGCGCCCATGAGTCGGTACTGGCCTGGGAGGAGCGCCGGATGCGCCGGGAGGTGCGGGCCACCGCCAACCGCCTGGCCAACTTCGACGACGCCAACCTGCGCCGCTCCGCGCGCGCGGCCGTCGCCGCCGGTGCCCGCGTGCAGCGCGCGCTGGAGATCCTGGGCGACGACGTCCCCGAGCACCTGGCGGCCGCCGGCCGGCTGCGCATGGAGCACAAGCAGGCCTCCCTGGAGGAGCTGGGCGCGCTCGCCGACCCGCCGCTCACCAAGGACGCCGTGGCGGGCCGTATCCGCCGGCTGCTGGCGATGGCCGACAAGCGCGCCGCCGACCTGGGCATCCCGGGCACGGAGGCCAACCTCACCGAGGAGCTGGCCGACAACCTCGCGGGCTGACACGTCGTCAACCTCGGTACGCACGCCGGTGCCGACGCCCGAACGGGCGTCGGCACCGGCGTGTTCGCGTCCGCGTCCCCTGCCGGAGGCACCCTTGACTCGATCATGATCTGTCATGAGCCTGGCACCTATTCGTCGCCGTGACGAACCACCAGCAGGGGGGTTCATGAGACGCAGAGCGAGATCGATCCTCGCCATCGGCACGCTCCTGATCGGCGGAGCGAGCATCGCACCCATCGCCCAGGCACAGCACGGCACTTCCTCGCAGCCAGACGCCGAGGAAGTCAAGGTCTTCCGTGCCGAGGTCACCCGGCAGCAGATCCCGCTGCTCCTCGCGGCCGGGCAGGACGCCCACGAACTCGGCGAGCAGGCCCCCGACCGGGGCACCGCCTCCGTCGAGGTCTACCTCACCGACAAGCAGGCCGCGCAGCTGGAGAAGAAGGGCGTCGACCTGCGCGAGCACACGCTCTCCGCCGGGGCGCGCGCCCGCGTGGACGCCGCCGGGGACGGCGTCTACCGCCCGTACAGCGGACCGGGCGGCCTGAAGGAGGAGATCCTGAAGGCCGGCCGGGACCACCCCGGCCTGACCAAGGTGGTCTCCATCGGCACGACGCGCAAGGGGCAGGACATCCTCGCCCTGAAGCTCACCAGGAACGCGAAGAAGACCAAGGACGGCGCCAGGCCCTCCGTGCTGTACCTGTCCAACCAGCACGCCCGCGAGTGGATCACGCCGGAGATGACCCGCCGGCTGATGCACCACTACCTGGACAACTACCGCACCGACAAACGCGTCAAGAGGATCGTCGACACCACCGAACTGTGGTTCGTCATCTCCGCCAACCCCGACGGCTACGACTTCACCCACGCCGCCGGCGGCGACCGCCAGTGGCGCAAGAACCTGCGCGACAACAACGGCGACGGCGCCATCACCATCGGCGACGGCGTCGACCTCAACCGCAACTTCGCCTACAAGTGGGGCTACGACGACGAGGGTTCCTCCCCCCACCCCACCAGCCAGACCTACCGCGGCCCCGGCCCGAACTCAGAGCCCGAGACCAAGGCCCTCGACGCCCTCCAGAAGCGCATCGGCTTCGAGTACGGCATCAACTACCACTCCGCCGCCGAGCTGATCCTCTACGGCGTCGGCTGGCAGGTCGCCACCGGCACCCCCGACGACGTCCTCTACAAGGCGCTCGCCGGCACCCCCGAGAAGCCGGCGATCCCCGGCTACCACCCGCAGGTCTCCTCCGAGCTGTACACCACCAACGGCGAGGCGGACGGCCACGCGGCCAACGTCAACGGCACGGCGATGTTCACCCCCGAGATGTCGACCTGCCAGTCGGCGTCGAACGTGGACCCGGCCGACGCCTGGAAGCCCGAGGACTGCGCGTCGATCTTCACCTTCCCGGACGACGAGAAGCTGATCCGGCAGGAGTTCGAGAAGAACGTCCCGTTCGCGCTCTCCGTCGCCGAGTCCGCGGCCCGCCCCGACCGGCCGAAGTCCGCGGTCGGCATGACCGCCCCCGACTTCACCCCGGCCGCGTTCACCACCTCCTACTCGCGCGGCGCCGACCAGGAGGTCTCCGTCGTCGTCCGCAAATCGGTGCGGGACAAGGAGCTGAGGTACCGCGTCAACGGCGGCCGCGTCCACGACATGGCCCTGCGCCCCTGGAAGGGCGGCGAGACCTACGGCGGCGAGGACAACCTGTACTTCGACGAGTACCGCGCGAAGGTCGCCGACGGCGCGCCCGGCGACAAGGTCGAGGTCTGGTTCACCGGCGAGACCCGCTCCGGCAGGCCCACCGAGAGCGAGCACTTCACCTACACCGTCGCAGAACGCCCCCGCGCGGACGTCCTCGTCGTCGCCGAGGAGGGACAGCCCGCCACCCACGCCCGGGCCTACGTCGACGCGCTGAGGGCCAACGGCGAGAAGGCCGTCGTCTGGGACGTGGCGCAGCGGGGCGCGCCCGACGCGCTCGGCGTCCTCGGCCACTTCGGGAAGGTCGTCCACTACACGGGCGCCGTGCGCCCCGGTAACGCCACCCAGCTGGAGCTGCGCGCCTACCTCAACGAGGGCGGCAAGCTGATCGAGGCGGGCGAGACGGCCGGCGGCTCCGTCGACCTCGGCGGCGGCACCCTGTCGAACGACTTCAGCCAGTACTACCTGGGCGCGTACAGCCGTACGAGCCTGCCGAAGGCCACCGGCTTCGAGGGCGCCGGCGCGCTCGCGGACCTCACGGCACCGCTCGGCGACGCCCCCGGCAACCCGCTGAACGCGGCCGGCTCCTTCGGCGTCACCTCCGACACGCTGCCCCCGCGGACCTTCCCGCAGTTCGAGAGCGAGGGCGCGGGCCGGTACCCGGGCACGGTGAACCCGTACGGCCCGTACGAGGGCTCCTCGATGGCCGCGGTCACGCACTCCGACTACGCCTGGAACCGCCTCACCCGCACCGTGGACCTCACCGGTGTCGGCGCCGCCGACAAGCCCACGCTGCGCACCCGCCTGCTGTGGGACACCGAGCAGGGCTACGACCACGCGGTGCTGGAGGCCCGGACCGCCGGCGGGGACGACTGGACCACCCTCCCGGAGGCCGGCGGCGCCACCTCCACGGCGGTGCCCGCCGAGTGCGAGGCCGGGTACCTGGTCCAGGCGCACCCCGCGCTCAAGCGGTACCTGACACCCGGCGACGGCGGGTGCGCGCCCACCGGCACCAGCGGGTCCTGGCACAGCCTCACCGGCGCCTCGGCCGGCTGGCAGGAGGTCTCCTTCGACCTCTCGGCGTACGCCGGGAAGACGGTCGAGCTGTCCCTGAGCTACATCACCGACCCCGGCACCGGCGGCCACGGCGTCCTCGCCGACAACGCCACCGTCGTCGTCGGCGGCACGACGGGCCCGGTGGACGGCTTCGAGACGTCGCTGGGCGCCTGGAGCACCCCCGGCCCGCCCGCCGGAAGCCCCGCCGTCGTGAAGGACTGGGGCCTTTCCGGGGAACTGTTCCAGACGTACGGCGCGGTCACCACGGACGACACCGTGCTGCTGGGCTTCGGTCTGGAGCACGTCACCGCGGCGGCCGACCGTACCCGGCTGCTGGGCCGCGCGCTCGCCGCGCTGGACGACTGAAAACAGGCGGGCGCACCTGAGCGCGACGCGCCACAGTTGAGCCGGTCCGTACCCCTACTGGCGGGTACGGGCCGGCGTGCCGTGTATGGGCCGTCTCGATGTCACTCCGGAGGCTCCGGGGAGGTAGGGTCGGAGGCGGTCGGGGACATCCCAAATAGAGCTCGCCGGCGACAACGGAGCCGGCGTACCAACGAGGAGATCGGTTCGTGACGATCCGCGTAGGCATCAACGGCTTTGGCCGCATCGGTCGTAACTACTTCCGCGCGCTGCTGGAGCAGGGTGCAGACATCGAGATCGTGGCTGTCAACGACCTGGGTGACACCGCGACCACCGCCCACCTGCTGAAGTACGACACCATCCTGGGCCGCCTCAAGCAGGAGGTGTCGCACACCGAGGACACCATCACCGTCGGCGACAAGACGATCAAGGTCCTGTCGGAGCGCAACCCCGCCGACATCCCGTGGGGCGAGCTGGGCGTCGACATCGTCATCGAGTCGACCGGCATCTTCACCAAGAAGGAAGACGCCGAGAAGCACATCGCCGGCGGCGCCAAGAAGGTCATCATCTCCGCTCCGGCGAAGAACGAGGACGTCACCATCGTCATGGGTGTCAACCACGACACCTACGACGCGGCGAACCACCACGTCATCTCCAACGCCTCCTGCACCACCAACTGTGTGGCGCCGATGGCGAAGGTCCTCGACGAGAACTTCGGCATCGTCAAGGGCCTGATGACGACGGTGCACGCGTACACGAACGACCAGCGCATCCTGGACTTCCCGCACAAGGACCTGCGCCGCGCCCGTGCCGCCGCCGAGAACATCATCCCGACCACCACGGGTGCCGCCAAGGCCACCGCGCTGGTCCTGCCGCAGCTCAAGGGCAAGCTGGACGGCATGGCCATGCGCGTCCCGGTCCCGACCGGCTCGGTCACCGACCTCGTCGTCGAGCTGTCCCGCGAGGTCACCAAGGAAGAGGTCAACGCCGCCTTCCAGAAGGCCGCCGAGGGCGAGCTGAAGGGCATCCTCGAGTACACCGAGGACGCGATCGTCTCCTCCGACATCGTCAACGCCCCGGCGTCCTGCACCTTCGACTCCTCCCTGACCATGGTCCAGGAGGGCAAGAACGTGAAGGTCATCGGCTGGTACGACAACGAGTGGGGCTACTCCAACCGCCTCGTCGACCTGACGGTCTTCGTCGGCAACCAGCTCTGACCGGCTGAAGCAGGCACCTTGACGTGAGCACAGGGCTCGGGCCAGGCGCGAGGACGCGCGGCCCGGGCCCTGACGCACGTCACGGCCGGCCGCCCTCTCTAGGATCAGGCCTGGTCATCGGTCACGAGCCATCCGGTCACGAGCAGAACGAGCCTCCTCAGGAGTCCCCTGACATGAAGACGATCGACGAACTCCTCGCCGACGGGGTCGCGGGCAAGCGGGTCTTCGTCCGCGCCGACCTCAACGTGCCGCTGGACGGCACCACCATCACCGACGACGGCCGTATCCGCGCGGTGCTGCCCACCGTCAAGGCCCTCGCCGAGGCGGGCGCCCGCGTGGTCGTCGCCTCGCACCTCGGCCGCCCCAAGGGTGCCCCGGACCCCGCCTTCTCGCTGGCCCCGGCCGCCGCCCGGCTCGGGGAACTCCTCGGCGCGGACGTCGCCTTCGCCACCGACACCGTCGGCGAGTCCGCCCAGGGCGTCGTCGCGGGCCTCGCCGACGGCCAGGTCGCCGTCATCGAGAACCTGCGCTTCAACGCGGGCGAGACGGCCAAGGACGACGCCGAGCGCGCCGCCTTCGCCGACCAGCTCGCCGTCCTCGCCGACGTCTACGTGGGCGACGGGTTCGGCGCCGTGCACCGCAAGCACGCCTCGGTGTTCGACCTGCCGAAGAAGCTCCCGCACTACGCCGGGTACCTCATCGCCACCGAGGTCGGCGTCCTGAAGAAGCTCACCGAGGACGTCCAGCGCCCGTACGTCGTCGCCCTCGGCGGCGCCAAGGTCTCCGACAAGCTCGCCGTCATCGACCAGCTCCTCGGCAAGGCCGACCGCCTCCTCATCGGCGGCGGCATGGCCTACACCTTCCTCAAGGCCAAGGGCCACGAGGTCGGCATCTCCCTCCTGCAGGAGGACCAGATCCCGGTCGTGAAGGAGTACATGGAGCGCGCCGAGAAGAACGGCGTCGAGCTGGTCCTGCCGGTCGACGTGCTGGTCTCGTCCGAGTTCCCGGACCTGAAGACCAAGGCCCCGGCCAACCCCACCACCGTCGCCGCGGACGCCATCCCCGCCGACCAGGAGGGCCTGGACATCGGCCCCGAGACCCGCAAGCTCTACGCCTCGAAGCTCGCCGACGCGGCCACCGTCTTCTGGAACGGCCCCATGGGCGTCTTCGAGCACCCCGACTACGCCGAGGGCACCAAGGCGGTCGCCCAGGCCCTCGTCGACGCCCCGGGCTTCACCGTGGTCGGCGGCGGCGACTCCGCCGCGGCCGTCCGCACCCTGGGCTTCGACGAGAACGCATTCGGCCACATCTCGACCGGCGGCGGCGCCTCCCTCGAATACCTCGAGGGCAAGACGCTCCCCGGCCTCGCCGCACTGGAGGACTGACCCCGCATGACCACTCGCACGCCGCTGATGGCGGGCAACTGGAAGATGAACCTCAACCACCTCGAGGCCATCGCGCACGTCCAGAAGCTCGCCTTCGCCCTCGCGGACAAGGACTACGAGGCCGTCGAGGTCGCCGTCCTGCCGCCCTTCACCGACCTGCGCTCCGTGCAGACCCTGGTCGACGGCGACAAGCTGAAGATCAAGTACGGCGCCCAGGACATCTCGGCGCACGACTCCGGCGCCTACACCGGCGAGATCTCCGGCCCGATGCTGGCCAAGCTGAAGTGCACCTACGTGGCGGTCGGCCACTCCGAGCGCCGCCAGTACCACGGCGAGACCGACGAGATCGTCAACGCCAAGGTCAAGGCCGCCTTCAAGCACGGCCTCACCCCGATCATGTGCGTCGGCGAGGAGCTGGACGTCCGCGAGGCCGGCAACGCCGTCCCGCACACCCTGGCCCAGGTCGAGGGCGGTCTGAAGGACGTCCCGGCCGATCAGGCCGAGACCCTCGTGATCGCCTACGAGCCGGTATGGGCCATCGGCACCGGCAAGGTCTGCGGCGCCGAGGACGCCCAGGAGGTCTGCGCCGCCATCCGCGGCAAGATCGCCGAGCTGTACTCGCAGGACGTGGCCGACAAGGTCCGCGTCCAGTACGGCGGCTCCGTCAAGTCCGGCAACGTCGCCGAGATCATGGCGCAGGCCGACATCGACGGCGCGCTGGTCGGCGGCGCCTCGCTGGACGCCGACGAGTTCGTCAAGATCGTGCGCTTCCGCGACCAGTGAGTATGCGGTAGCGGCGTTCCGTCGTACCCTTGCGGGGGCCGGCAGTAGTCTGTCGGCCCCCGTCGTCCATCCGAAGCCGAGGAAGTTGGTCCAGCCGTGGTTATGGGGTTCTCGATCGCCCTGATCGTCTTCAGCCTGCTGCTGATGCTGCTGGTGCTGATGCACAAGGGGAAGGGCGGCGGCCTCTCCGACATGTTCGGTGGCGGCATGCAGTCCACCGTCGGCGGCTCCTCGGTCGCCGAGCGCAACCTCGACCGCATCACCGTCGTGGTCGGTCTGCTCTGGTTCGCCTGCATCGTCGTGCTCGGCATCCTGATGAAGGTCGGCTGACCTTCGCCGACCGGCCGGCGCCGCCCGCGGGTCAGCACGATGTCGCACGTAACGCCCCATGTACGGTACGCGCCTTCGCGCGCGGCCTATCATGGGGCGTGCGTCTGTGTGGGGGGTCTGTAACTCCAATCACTGGACGCGCGTTGGGCCTTACGTAGACTGGGGCGCTCGCAGCGAAGCGAAACGCCGACGCGCTTCGCGGCACCATCACGCAGGGAGTTACGACCGTGGCAAGTGGCAACGCGATCCGAGGAAGCCGGGTCGGGGCGGGGCCGATGGGCGAGGCCGAGCGCGGCGAGTCCGCGCCGCGTCTGCGCATCTCCTTCTGGTGCTCCAACGGGCACGAGACGCAGCCGAGCTTCGCCAGTGACGCGCAGGTTCCCGACACCTGGGACTGCCCGCGCTGCGGCTTCCCCGCCGGACAGGACCGGGACAACCCGCCGGCCCCGCCGCGCACCGAGCCCTACAAGACGCACCTCGCGTACGTCCGGGAGCGGCGCAGCGACGCGGACGGCGAGGCCATCCTCGCCGAGGCGCTCGCCAAACTGCGGGGCGAGATCTAGGACATGACGACCGGCCGGGTACCGAAAGGTGCCTGGCCGGAGCTGTTTTTCCCGGCCGGGCCGCGAAGCCCGCCGCCGGGACGGGGCGCCGCGCGGCCGCTCGCCGACCGATTGTCAGTGCCGCCCTCTACGGTTGGCTCATCCGGCGAATCGTGAGGGGGAGTCGTGACGACGGCTGAGACGGTCGGTGTGCGTGCGCCCGCCTGGCGCGGGGGGTTCGGGCGGCTGTGGAGCGCCGCCGTGCTCTCCTCCTTCGGGGACTCCCTGCGCACGGCCGCCCTGCCGCTGCTCGCCGTGACACTGACGGACCGGCCGCTGCTGGTCGTTTCGGTGACCGCCTGCGGCTATCTGCCCTGGCTGGTCTTCGGACTGCTCGGCGGCGCCGTCGCCGACCGTGTGGACCAGCGGCGCGCGATGTGGACGGTGGACGCGGTACGCGGGCTGCTGGTCGCCGCGTTCGCGGTCGCCGTCGCCCTCGGGCACGCCTCGATCGCCCTGCTGATCGCCCTGGCCGTCGCCCTCACCACCCTCCAGACCCTCTTCGACAACGCCGCCACGGCCCTGCTGCCCGCCCTCGTCGGCCCCGCGGCGCTCGACGGCGCCAACGCGCGCCTGATGACCGGCCAGCGCGTCGCGGGCGGCCTGCTCGGCGCGCCCGCCGCGCCGCTGCTGCTGACGGCCGGGGCCGCCGTGCCGTTCGCGGCCGACGCCGCGACCTTCCTGGTCGCGGCTGCCCTGGTGGCCTCGCTGCGCACCACCGCGCCCGAGCGCGGACCCAGCCCCGCGGGCAGCACCCTGCGCCGGGAGATCGCGGACGGACTGCGCGCCCTGTGGCACGACCGCGTGCTGCGGGGACTGTGCGCCGCCACGACCCTGTGCAACATCGGCATGGGCGCCCTCATCGCCACCCTGGTGGTCCTCGTGACCGGCCGGCTGGACGCGGGCACCGCGGGATACGCGGCGGCGGTCACCGCGTACACCGCCGGCAACCTCGCCGGGGCGGCGGTCAACGGCCGGCTCGTCGCCCGCATGGGACGCCTGAGAGCGGTGCTGCTCGCCGGGACCGCGCAGATCGGCGCGCTCGTCGTGATCGGCTCGGTGCGCAGTGTGGTCGCCGTGGTGGCCGCCATGGCCGTCTTCGGCTGCATGGGCATGGTGTGGAACGTCAACACCACGACACTGATGCAGCAGCGCAGCCCCGCCGGAATGCTGGGCCGGGTCGGCTCGGCCTTCCGCACCCTCGCCGTCGCCGGGGCGCCGCTGGGCGCCCTGCTCGGCGGAGCCGTCGCCACCGCCTGGGGCCTCCACACCCCCGCGCTGCTCGCCGCCGCCTTCTTCGCCCTCTCCGTCACCGCGCTGATACCGGTGCGCGCGGCGGACGTACCCGTTGCCGCGCCGGACGACGCCGCGACGGCGGCTCACGCCCCGCGCTGATCAATTAGGTTGGGACGGCTGGAACAGGCACGACAGAAGGCTGACGTCGGACATGAACGCGAAGGGCCGTACCAGGCTCAACCAGACGCCCGAGTGGACCGCTCTGGCCAGGCACCGCGAGGAGCTCGGCGAGGTGCGGCTGCGTGAGCTGTTCGCCGCCGACCCCGGGCGCGGCAGCGAATACACGCTCCAGGTCGGTGACCTGCACATCGACTACTCCAAGCACCTCGTCACCGACGAGACCCTGCGGCTGCTGCGCGAACTGGCCGCCGCTACCGATGTGTTCGGGCTGCGGGACGCGATGTTCCGCGGCGAGAAGATCAACACGACGGAGCGGCGGGCGGTGCTGCACACCGCGCTGCGCGCCCCGGCCGACGCGGTGGTCGAGGTCGACGGCGAGAACGTCGTGCCCGGTGTGCACGCGGTGCTCGACAGGATGGCCGCGTTCGCCGAGCGGGTCCGCTCGGGCGAGTGGACGGGTCACACGGGCAAGCGGATCCGCAACGTCGTCAACATCGGCATCGGCGGCTCCGACCTCGGGCCCGCGATGGCGTACGAGGCGCTGCGCAGCTACACGGCGCGCGATCTGACGGTGCGTTTCGTCTCCAACGTGGACGGCGCCGACCTGCACGAGGCGATCCGGGACCTGGACGCGGCGGAGACGCTGTTCATCGTCGCCTCGAAGACCTTCACCACGATCGAGACGGTCACCAACGCCACCTCGGCCCGCGACTGGCTGCTGCGCGAGCTGGACGCCGGGCAGGAGGCGGTGGCGCAGCACTTCGTGGCGCTGTCCACGAACGCCGAGCGGGTCACCGGGTTCGGCATCGACACGGCGAACATGTTCGAGTTTTGGGACTGGGTCGGCGGCCGCTACTCGTACGACTCGGCGATCGGCCTGTCGCTGATGATCGCCATCGGCCCGGACCGGTTCCGGGAGATGCTGGACGGCTTCCGCACGGTCGACGAGCACTTCCGCACCGCGCCCCCGGAGGCCAACGCCCCGCTGATCCTGGGCCTGCTGGGCATCTGGTACAACAACTTCCACGACGCCCAGTCGCACGCCGTCCTGCCGTACAGCCACTACCTGTCGAAGTTCACGGCCTATCTCCAGCAGCTGGACATGGAGTCCAACGGCAAGTACGTCGACCGTGACGGGCGGGAGGTCGACTGGCAGACCGGCCCGGTGGTCTGGGGCACGCCCGGCACCAACGGCCAGCACGCCTACTACCAGCTCATCCACCAGGGCACCAAGCTCGTCCCGGCGGACTTCATCGGGTTCGCGGAGCCGGTCGCCGAGCTGAGCGACGAGCTGAAGGCGCAGCACGACCTGCTGATGGCCAACTTCTTCGCCCAGACACAGGCGCTGGCGTTCGGCAAGACGCCCGACGAGGTGCGCGCCGAGGGCGTGCCGGAGGAGCTGGTCGCGCACAAGACGTTCAAGGGCGACCACCCGACGACCACGATCCTCGCGCGTGAGCTGACCCCGTCGGTGCTCGGCCAGCTCGTCGCCCTCTACGAGCACAAGGTGTTCGTGCAGGGCGCCGTGTGGAACATCGACTCCTTCGACCAGTGGGGCGTCGAGCTGGGCAAGGTCCTCGCCAAGCGGGTCGAGCCGGCGCTGACCGAGGGGGCCGGGGTGCCGGGCCTGGACCCGTCGACCAAGGCCCTGGTCGCCACGTACCGGAAGCTGCGCGGCCGGAGCTGACGGCCGCGGTGACGGGAAGCGGCGGGCGCGCGGGCCGCCGCTTCCCGTAGACTCCCCGGCGATCATGGACACGATCGCTCGGGGGAGCACAACGTGAGGACGACGCAAGGGAGTTGGACGGGCGGCACCCTGACGCCGCAGGATTTGCTGCGGCCGAAGGAGGTGGCACGGGCGGTCTTCCACCCGGCCTGGATCCCGGAGTCGCTGGACCCGGCCGTGGACACGCTCAAGCGGGTGCGGCTGATCGCCGGAACGATCGCCGCGGTCGGCGTCTACACCGTCGTCGAGGGCGGGTTCGGCTTCGACGAGGTGCTGGAGAACATGCTCACGGCGTCCGCGGTGCTGCTGTTCATCACCCCGCTGACGGTCGCCGTGATGCTCTACGTCTGGCGGCGCGGCGGCACGGTGCGGGCGATGCGGGTGCCGCTGCTCAACTCGCTGAAGCTGCTGCTCGCGTTCGTCGGCACGATCGTCCTCACCGTTCTCGTGTGGCGGCTGGCGGGCGGCGCCGGCTTCCTCGTCCTGCTGCTCGCGCCGGTGGCGCTGTGGCTGACCGCCGTCGTGATCCGCGGGGCGGTGCACGTGTCCGGCAACTTCTTCGGCACCGCGGGTGTCCACCGCTGTCTGCCGCCGCTGCTGGCCACGGTGACGACGTGGCTGATGGCGATCCCCGACCTGGCGACCGGCGACCTGCACGGCCTGAGCCTCACCATGGGCGTCGTGTTCATCCTGGGCGCCCCGCTGACGGTCACCGCCATCGCCGCGCTGGAGATGGGCCGCCTCAAGCAGCGCTACGGCATCCGTCTGGCCGCCCACCCGGCCACCCTGCCCCCCGTCCCGGGCCCGCCGCCCCCGGTGCCGCCCGTGCCGCCGACGGCTCCGCCGCACGCCCCGCGGCAGGGGAACCCGTACGGCAACACGCCGTACGCACCGCCGTACGCCCCGCAGCAGCACGGCAACCCGTACGGGCGGCCGCCCGGGAACCTGTACGGACCGCCGCCCGGCCACCCGTACGCGCCCCCGTGGTCAGGGGGGAACCCGTACGCGCCTCCGCCGCCCGGCCCGTACGGCGGCAGCCCCTACGGCCCCGGGCCGCACTCCGGCTGAGCCCGGACCCGGCCGAGCCCGCCCGCGCCCGGAGCCCGCGCGGGCCGGGCCCGCTGCGGGGGCGCGCTGTGGACCTCCGGTCAGGCCACCGCGCTCAGCGTGTCCGCGAGGCGGCGGCGGGCCGCGCGGGACGCGGGCAGGGCGGCGAGCGCCGCCGCGCCCAGTACGGCGGCCGTGCCGAGCAGCACCAGCAGCCAGGGGGAGGGGCCCTGCGCGATGCCGGCGCCGATGCCGCTGGATCTGCCCTGGGCGTCGATCAGCCAGCGCGCGAGCGGCAGCCCGAGGGCCGTGCCGAGGACGACCGCGGCGAGGGAGGTGCAGCCGGTCGCGGTCACGGTGATCGCGGTGATCTGGCGCGGGGACAGCCCGATCGCCTTCAGGGCGAGCAGATCGCGCTCGCCCTCGCGGACGGTGCCGCCGATCGCGGTCAGCAGTTCGATCAGCCCGATGAGGGCGAGGACGGCGACCAGCCCGAGGACGACGCCGCGCAGCGCGGAGAGACCGTCGGCCGGGTTGGTGACGGTGTGCACGTCCAACCGGCCTCGCCCGTCCGCGGCGAGCCGGTCGGCGACCTCGTCGGGGTCGGCGCCGGGGGCCAGCCGCAGCTGGTAGAGGCTCGGGCGCAGCGCGGGGTCGTTCTCGCGGAGCGTGTCGAGCGAGGTGGAGACGACCCGGCCGGCGTTCTCCGGCTCGATGCTGCGGCCCACGATGTGCAGGATCTGCGGCCGGTCGCCGACGGTCATCCGCACCCAGTCGCCGACCCGCACGTCCAGCAGGTCGAGCAGCCCCTGTCCGGCCACCGCCTCGTCGGGTCCGTGCGCGGCGCGGCCCTCGGCCAGGGTGTACGGGTAGGGCTCGGCGCGGGTGCCGAGGCCCCGCAGGGCGATGGTCGCGGTCTGGCCGGGGACCAGGGCGGCCACCTCAACACCGGGGTAGGCGGCGGTGACCCGCGGGTCGCGTTCCAGCAGCGCGCGGGCGTCCCGGTCGCTCAGCGCGGCGTCCGCGCGCACGGTGAGCGCGGCGGGCAGGCCGATCCGCTCGGGGCTGCGGTGGAACCGGTCGATGGTGGTCCAGGCGCTCATCGCGACCACGATCAGCAGCAGCGGCAGGGCGAGCCGCGCCACCGTGCCCAGCGAGCGCGGCCACCGGGCGAACGCCCGGTGCCAGCCCAGCACCAGCGCGGGCGGCACCCGCGTCCCGAGGGCCCGGCGCGCCGGGCCGGACAGCCGCCCGCCCGGCAGCGCCGACGGCCGCGGCACCGGGACCGGCGGCACGCGTCCCGCCCGCCACGCGGCGAGCCCGGTGGTGGCACCGATGAACAGCACCGCGCCGACCGGTATCGCGACGAGCGCGGCGGTGTGGCCGGGCAGTCCCTGCCACACGGCGACCGCGTCCCCGAGCCGCCCCGGGAACCGGCTGCCCAGCGTCTCGGTGAGCGCCGCCGCGGCCACGGCGCCCAGCACGGCGTACGCCAGGTGCTGGAGGAGGAAGACCCGGACGACCTGGCCGGGGGTGAAGCCGATCGCCTTCAGCACGGAGATGTCCCGCAGATGACCGCGGATGCGGGTGCCGATGGCGCCGTGCACGGCGAACCCGGCGGCGATCAGCGCGCCGAGCCCGAAGAGCCCCAGCACCTGCCCGAGCAGCCGGGTGTCGCCCTGCGCCTCGGCGCGGGCCTGCTGCCAGGTGGAGACCTCGCCGATCGCCCCGGCGCCCAGCACGGTCACGGCGCGCTGCACGGCGTACCCGGTGTCCGACGGGTCCGTGAGCCGCAACCCGATCACCTGGGCGTCCTCGCCGGGCAGCGCGGCCGGCAGGGCCCAGACCAGGCCCGGCCGCTCGCCCGGCCGGTAGCGCGGCTCGGCGCTGTCGGCGACGCCGACGACGGTCAGCCGCCGCCCGGTCCCGGGCAGGGTCAGCGGGTCGCCCGGCTCGGCGAGCAGGGCACGGGCGAGGCTGCTCTCCAGGACCACGCCGTCCGGCGCGGCCGGGTCGAGCCAGCGTCCCGCGGTGAGCAGCGGCCGGCCCACGGGGGGCGTCTCTGCGGGGCTGCCGCGCAGTTCGACGGAGGCGCGGCTGCCGCGTGAGGCGACGGTGGCGGAGTCGGTGCGGTAGGGGCCGGCGACGGACTCGACGCCGTCCAGGGCGGCCAGCGCGCCGGTGTCGGCGGACTCGTCGACATGGAGCCACACATGGGCGCCGCGTGCCTGGGTGAACACCCGCTGCCAGGGGTTGGTGGCGTACCCGAACAGGGCCGTGGCCAGCAGCAGCGAGACGACGATGCCCGCGGTGGCGAGGGCCAGGAAGACCGCCTCACCGCGGTGCGTGCGCAGATCGGAGTGCGCCCAGCGCAGGGTGGCTCGCACGGCCTCAGCCCTCGCGGACGCAGGGGTCGTACACCGGCACGTCGGCCCCCGGCAGGTCGGTCTCCGGCAGGTCGGTCCCTGGCGTGTCGGCCCCCGGCAGGTAGGTGCCCGCCGTCTCAGCGCCCGGCATGACGGCCCCCGGCAGGTCGGCGCCCGCCGCCTCAGCGCCCGCCGTGTCAGTGCCCGGCACGTCCGTCCCCGGCATGTCAGCCCCCGGCATGTCAGTCCTTCAGCTCCAGCACGCCGGATGTCCCGGAGCGGCGCGGCCGGGGGCCGGCGTCGAGGTGCGCGTCGTCGGCGATCCGCCCGTCGAAGAAGCTGATCACCCGGTCCGCGGCGCTCGCCAGCCGGGCGTCGTGCGTGACCAGCAGAATCGTCTGGCCGCGCTGGTGGAAGCGGGACAGCAGCCGCATCACCTCGCGCGTGCCCTTGCTGTCGAGGCTGCCCGCGGGCTCGTCGGCGAGCAGCACCGGCGGGTGGTTGACCAGGGCGCGGGCCAGCGCGACCCGCTGCTGCTCGCCGCCGGACAGCTCCCCGGGCATGCTGCGCTCCTTGCCCGCGAGGCCCAGCTCGGCCAGCAGCTCCTCGCGCTCGGCGCGGGCCCGCCGCGGCGGGACCCCGGCGAGCAGGGCGGGCAGCTCGACGTTGTCGGCGACGGACAGGTTCGACACCAGGTTGAAGAACTGGAAGACGATCCCGATGCGCCTGCGCCGCTCGACCGCCCACCGGGCCTCGCTCCAGGCGTCCGTGGACTCGCCGTCCAGCCGGATGGAGCCGGCGTCGGGCCGCTGGAGCCCGCCGAGCAGATGCAGCAGTGTCGACTTCCCGGCGCCCGAGGGGCCGGTGATCGCCACGAACTCGCCGCGCCGCACCGCCAGGTCGACCCCGCGCACGGCGTGCACGGGCGCGCCCTCGCCGCGGTGGGTCTTCACCAGGCCCTCGGCGCGCAGCACAGGAGGGGAACCGTCACTCACTCCAGCTCCTCCAGCTCTTCCTGGCACCTCTCCAGCCAGTCGAGGTCGGCCTGGAGATGCAGCATCGCGCCCTCGATCAGCAGCTGGGCGATGCGGTTGTCGCGGTCTTCGGCGGCGGCCAGCTTCGACAGCTGCCGCATGGTGTTCAGATACTGGCGCCGCTGCTTGTTGATCAGGGCGATCTGGTCGGCGAGACCGGTCTGCGGGGCGAGGGCCAGTTTCATGAAGAACTCGTCCCGCACCCGCGGCTCGTCCTCGGGCTCCTCGAACCAGGCGCGCAGCGCGTCACGCCCGGTGTCGGTGAGGTGGTAGACCTTCTTGTTGGGCCGGCTCGACTGTTCGACGTCCTCGCCCTCGATCAGTCCCTGTTTCTCCAGGCGGCCGAGGGTGACGTAGATCTGGCCGACGTTCGGCTGAGGGTACGCGGACCCCAGCAGTTGCTCAAGGTCCTGCTTCAGCTCGTAGCCGTGGGCCGGGCCGCGCGCGAGGAGTGCCAGGAGGGGCAGGCGCACTCGTGCAGTCCTCCTGTCCTCGCCATGTGCGTAATGTGGGCCAGGCCCTAGTATCGCCCATACCTAACAGGTATACATGGCCTCTGACCCGGGCGAGGGTGCCCGTGGCCGGTGTACAGGGAGGAACCTATGCGGTGGATGAGTGCCGCGGGTAGGGGCCTCCTCGTTCTCGTGGTCCTGCTGACCGGTTACGCCACCTCCGGCGCCCAGGCGGGCCAGGCCCGCGGCGACGCCGGGCGCGGACCGCTCACGCTCGCCACCGCCGGCGACCTCACCGGCTATCTCGGCCCCCTGCTGGAGGGCTGGAACCGCGCCCACCCCGGCGAGCGCGTCACCCTCGTCGAACTGCCCGACTCGGCCGACGAGACCCGCGCCCAGATGGCCACCGACCTGCGCGCCGGCGGCCGCGGCCGGTTCGACGTCCTCAACATCGACGTCAACTGGACCTCCGAGTTCGCCGCGGCCGGCTGGATCCGCCCGCTGCCGCGCGACCGCTTCGACCTGGGCGCCTTCCTGCGGCCGGTGGTCGGCACCGCGACCTACGACGGGCGGCTGTACGCCGTCCCCTACGTCACCAACGCGGGCCTGCTGCTGTACCGCAAGGACGTCCTCGCCACGGAGGGCGTCCCGCCGCCGCGCACCTGGGCGGAGCTGGAGCGGTACGCGAAGACCCTCGCGCCCCGGCACGGACTCGACGGGTACGCCGGCCAGTTCCTGCCCTACGAGGGCCTGACCGTGAACGCCGCCGAGGCGGTCTACTCGGCGGGCGGCACGATCCTCGGCGACGAGGGCGCCCGCGTCACCGTGGACTCCGCGGCGGCCCGCGAGGGCATCGGGTTCCTCGCCCGCGGGGTGCGCGACGGCTGGATCCCGAGGGCGGCGCTGGCGTACAAGGAGGAGGAGTCCCGGCAGGCCTTCCAGGACGGGCGGCTGCTCTTCCTGCGCAACTGGCCGTACGCCTACGTCTCCGCCTCCGCTCCGGGCTCCCGGGTCGCCGGGAAGGTCGGGGCGGTACCGCTGCCGGGGCCGGACGGGCCCGGGACCAGTGTCCTCGGCGGCTCCAACCTGGCGGTGAGCAGCCATGCCCGGCATCCCGACACCGCGGCGCACCTGATCGCCTACCTCACCAGCGAACCCGTGCAGCGCCAGGTCCTCACCCGCGGCGCGCTGCCACCGGTCAGGGCCGCGCTCTACGACGATCCCGCGCTGGTGCGCGCCCACCCGTATCTGCCGACCCTGCGCGAGAGCGTGCTGCGGGCCGCGCCGCGCCCGAAGAGCCCGCACTACGACCAGGTCAGCCTGGTGGTGCAGGCGGCCGTGCAGGACGCGCTGACCGGGCGGCTGACGCCCGAGGCGGCGGTGCGCCGGCTGGCGCGCGAGCTGGCGGCCGTCTCCCATCGCTAGCTAGTTACCTGTTAGGTAACACGGATATCTCAACTGTCGTCAGTCTGTCCGCTTTCACCCGGCTTTGTCGTGCCAACTGGCCGGTATCTCACGTTCTTTTCGTTGACACGCCGATGACACGCCTACCTAACATGCATTCATGTTGAGTAAGCGCCACTGGTGGCGGGACGCCGTGATCTACCAGGTGTACGTCCGCAGCTTTCTGGACAGCACCGGTGACGGGGTCGGCGATCTCGCCGGCGTCCGGGCGGGACTGCCGTACCTGAAGAAGCTCGGCGTGGACGGGATCTGGCTGAGCCCCTTCTACCCCTCGCCGCAGCACGACCACGGCTACGACGTGGCCGACTACTGCGACGTCGACCCGCTCTTCGGCGACCTCGCCGAGTTCGACCAGCTGGTGCGGGCCGCCCGGCGGCTCGGCATCAAGGTGCTGCTCGACATCGTCCCCAACCACTGCTCCAGCGCCCACCCGTGGTTCCGCGAGGCACTCGCCTCCCCGCCCGGCAGCGCGGCACGCGCCCGCTTCCACTTCGCCGACGGCCGCGGCCCCGACGGCAGCGAGCCCCCGAACAACTGGCACGCCATGTTCGGCGGCCCGGCCTGGACCCGGGTCACCGAGGCCGACGGCCGGCCCGGCCAGTGGTACCTGCACATGTTCACGCCCGAGCAGCCCGACTGGAACTGGCGCAACCCCGAGATCCGCGCCGAGTTCGACCGCATCCTGCGCTTCTGGCTCGACCGGGGCGTCGACGGCTTCCGCATCGACGTCGCCGCCGGCCTCTTCAAGCACCCCGCGCTGCCCGACTCCGACGACCCCGAGGCCGACGCCCGCACCCGCGACTCGGTCAACCCGCTCGCCTGGAACCAGCCCGAGGTGCACGACGTGTGGCGGCACTGGCGGGCGGTCTGCGAGGAGTACCGGGAACGCGACGGCAGCGAACGCCTGCTCGTCGGCGAGGTGTCCGTGCCCACCGCCCGCGAACACGCCCTCTACGTCCGCCCCGACGAACTCCACCAGGCCTTCTTCTTCGACCTGCTCGGCGCGCCCTGGGACCCCGACGCCTTCCGCAAGGCCATCTCCGAGGCCATGGCGGACATCGCCGGCACCGGCTCCACCGTCACCTGGGTCCTCAACAACCACGACCAGGTGCGCACCGTCACCCGCTACGGAGAGCCCACCCCGCACGGCAGCGGCCTCGGCGCCGCCCGCGCCCGCGCCGCCGCGCTGCTCATGCTCGCGCTGCCCGGCGCCGCGTACATCTACCAGGGCGAGGAGCTGGGCCTGCCCGAGGTCGTCGACCTGCCCGACGACGTGCTCACCGACCCGATCTTCCGGCGCACCGGCAGCCGCGCCCGGATCCGCGACGGCTGCCGGGTGCCGCTGCCGTGGTCCGGGCAGGCCTCGCCGTTCGGCTTCACCTCCGGCGCCGAGACCGCCAAGCCGTGGCTGCCGCAGCCCGAGTGGTTCGCCGAGTACGCCACCGACCGCGCCCTCGCCGACACCCGCTCCTTCTGGCACCTCTACCGGGACGGCCTGCAACTGCGCGCCGCCCTGCCCCAGCTCGGCGAGGGCACCCTGCGCTGGCTGGAGACCCCGCCCGGCGTCCTGGCCTTCGTCCGCGGCGACGACCTCGTGTGCGCCGTCAACTTCGGTACGGCACCCGAGCCCGCGCCGGTCGCCGGCACCCCGCTGCTGTCCAGCGGCCCCTGCCCGCCCGGAGAGCTGCCCGGCTCGACGGCGGCCTGGTGGATCAGCGACCTCCCCGTCTCCTCCTGAGACACCCCCAGTCTCCGGAGACCCCCGTCTCTGGCTGGGACACCCCCTGTCTCTCCCGAGACACCCCCTGTCTCCCCGAGACACCCCCGTCTCTCTGGAGACACCTCTGCGCCTCCTCCCGAGGCACCTGCGAAGGGACATCGACGATGATGCGACGACGTACCACCCTGCTCACCACCTGTACCGCCCTCGCCCTGGCCCTCGGCGCGACCGCCTGCGGCGGCGGTCCCGTCACGGCCGGCGGCGGCGACCAGGCGCTCAGCGGCCAGACCGTCACCGTGGCCGGTGTCTGGTCCGGCACCGAGCAGAAGAACTTCCAGAAGGTGCTCGACGCCTTCACCGAGAAGACCGGCGCCAAGACCCAGTTCGTCTCCACCGGCGACAACGTCTCCACCGTCGTCGGCAGCAAGATCGAGGGCGGCAACGCCCCCGACGTCGTGATGGTCCCGCAGGTCGGCGTGCTCCAGCAGTTCGCCGAGCAGGGCTGGCTCACGCCGCTGTCCGAGAAGACCGAGCAGGCCGTCGACGCGGGCTTCGCCCCCGTCTGGAAGAAGTACGGCAGCGTCGACGGCAAGCTGTACGGCCTCTACTTCAAGGCCGCCCACAAGTCGACCGTCTGGTACAGCCCCGACGCCCTCGCCCAGGCGGGCGTGAAGCCGCCGAAGACGTACGACGAGATGCTGAAGGCCGGGCGGACCGTCTCCGACTCCGGGCTCGCCGCCTTCTCGGTCGCCGGACAGGACGGCTGGACCCTCACCGACTGGTTCGAGAACGTCTACCTCTCCCAGGCCGGCCCCGAGAAATACGACGCCCTGGCCGCGCACGAGCTGAAGTGGAGCGACGCGAGCGTGGTGAAGGCGCTGGAGACGCTCGGCACGCTCTTCAAGCACAAGCAGCTCGTCGCGGGCGGCCAGAAGGGCGCCCTCAACACCGACTTCCCCGGCTCGGTCGAGAAGGTCTTCGGCCCGAAGCCCGAGGCGGGCATGGTCTACGAGGGCGACTTCGTCGCCGGTGTCGCCAAGGACCAGTTCGGCAAGGCGATCGGCGAGGACGCGGACTTCTTCCCGTTCCCGGCGGTCGGCGGCGGCAAGCCGCCCGTCGTCAGCGGCGGCGACGCGGCCGTCGTCCTGAAGGACGGCAAGAACCGCAAGGCCGCCATGGCGCTCCTGGAGTACCTGGCCACCCCCGAGGCCGCGGCCGTGTGGGCCGAGGCCGGCGGCTTCCTCTCGCCCCACAAGAAGCTCGACCTCGCCTCTTACGGCGACGACGTCACCCGCGCCATCGCCCGGTCCCTCGTCGCGGCCGGCGACTCGGTCCGCTTCGACATGTCCGACCAGGCCCCCGCCGCCTTCGGCGGCACCAAGGGCGCGGGCGAGTGGAAGATCCTCCAGGACTTCCTGCGCGACCCGTCCGACCCGAAGGCCACCGCGGAGCGGCTGGAGGCCGCGGCGGCGAAGGCGTACCGGGGCTGACATGACCGCCACCCTCGTGAAAGAGGCGAGCCCGCCGGCCGCCGCGGCCGCCGACACCCGTCGGCGCCCGCGGCGCCGGGGCCGGATCATCGCCTTGCTCTTCGTCTTCCCCGCGCTGCTCCTGCTGGGCGCCCTCGTCGTCTACCCGGTGCTGTTCTCGGTCGGCCGCAGCTTCTTCGACGCCGGCGGGACCCGGTTCGTCGGCGGCGAGAACTACGCCGAGATGTTCCGTGACCCCGCCACCCTCAAGGCCATCCGCAACACCGCGATCTGGGTCGTGGTCGCGCCGACCCTGCTGACCGGCCTCGGACTGATCCTCGCCGTCCTCGTCGAGAAGGTCCGCTGGGCCACCGCGTTCAAGCTGCTGCTGTTCATGCCGATGGCGGTCTCCTTCCTCGCCGCCGGCATCATCTTCCGGCTCGCCTACGACGAGGATCCCGACAAGGGCGTGCTGAACGCGGCCGTGGTCTCCGTCCACGACGCCTTCACCGGCACCTCCTCCTATCCCACGGCCCGCGCCCGCGACGGCCAGGGCCTGACCAGGGAGGCGGACGGCGCCTACCGCACGAGCACCGCCGCCGCACCGGGCGACACGGTGGCGCTCGGCCTGGTCGGCGTCCAGCCCAAGGACCTGCCCGGCGGCGCCGAACCCGCCCGCGCCGCGGCCGCGCGCACGGCCGCCCCCGGCGAACTGCGCGGCGTCGTCTACCTGGACTTCACGCCCGGCGGGGGAGGGGAGCAGGGCAGGGTCGACCCGCGCGAGAGCGGCCTGCCGGAGATGAGGGTCGAGGCGGTGCGCGGCGGCGAGGTGGTCGCCGCCACGACCACGGCGTCCGACGGCTCGTTCCGCTTCGGCGGCCTCACCGACGGCTCCTACACCGTCAGGCTGCCCGCCTCGAACTTCGCCCCGCCCTACGAGGGCGTCTCCTGGCTCGGCCCCGCGCTCGTCACGCCCGCCATCATCGGGGCGTACCTGTGGATCTGGACGGGCTTCGCGATGGTGCTGATCGGCGCGGGCCTGTCCACGCTGCCCCGGGACGCGCTGGAGGCGGCACGGATGGACGGCGCCAACGAGTGGCAGATCTTCCGCCGCATCACGGTGCCCCTGCTCGCACCCGTCCTGACGGTCGTCTTCGTGACCCTCGTCATCAACGTGATGAAGGTCTTCGACCTCGTCTACATCATCGCGCCCGGACCGGTGCAGGAGGACGCGACCGTGCTCGCGACCCAGATGTGGCTGGTGTCGTTCGGCGGCGGCAACAACCAGGGCCTCGGCAGCGCGCTGGGCGTCCTGCTCCTGCTGCTGGTCGTCCCGGCGATGGTCTTCAACGTCCGCCGTTTCCGAAGGAGTCAGCGATGAACGCCATCCGGCGCGGGCTGGGCAACGGGCTCGTCCAGGCCTTCCTCGTGGTGACCGGCCTGGTGTGGATGACACCGCTCGCCGGCCTGTTCCTCTCCTCGCTGCGCTCCGCCGAGGACACCGCGACCGGCGGCTGGTGGACGGTCTTCACCAGCCCCGGGCAGCTCTCCTTCGACAACTACTCCGCGCTGCTGGACAACTCGGGCATCACCCAGGCCTTCTGGAACACGGTCCTGATCTCCGTCCCGGCGACCGCCCTGGTCGTCGTCATCGCGGCACTCGCCGGATACGCCTTCGCCTGGCTGGACTTCCCACTGCGCGAGCCGCTGTTCCTGCTGGTGGTGGCGCTGCTGGTGGTCCCCGTGCAGATCGGCCTGCTGCCGGTCGCCAAACTCTTCGGGCAGCTGGGCCTGTTCGGCACGATCCCCGGCGTCGTCCTCTTCCACGTCGCCTACGGCCTGCCGTTCGCCGTGTTCCTGCTGCGCAACTACTTCGCGGAGATCCCGAAGGAGATGCTGGAGGCCGCCCGCATGGACGGCGGCAGCGAGTGGCGCATCTTCACCCGCCTGGTCCTGCCCGTCGGCCGCCCGGCCATCGCCAGCCTCGCCATCTTCCAGTTCCTGTGGGTGTGGAACGACATGCTGGTCGCCCTGCTGTTCGCCGACAGCAGCGCCCAGCCGCTCACCGTCGAACTCCAGTCGCAGATCCGCCAGTTCGGCAGCAACATCGATGTCCTGGCGCCCGGCGCCTTCCTCTCCCTGGTGGTCCCGGTGGCGGTCTTCTTCGCCTTCCAGCGGCACTTCGTGCAGGGCGTGATGGCCGGGTCGGTGAAATAGCCCGACACGGAAAGGGGCGGCGGAGATCCCGGATCTCCGCCGCCCCTTTCCGTGTCAGCTCCGTTTCAGCCGATCACGGCGTCGCCGGTGGGTACAGGGCGCGCGGCAGCCGGGAGGCCGCCGCCGCGTCCAGGAGCCACAGGGTGCGGGAGCGGCCCCGGGCGCCCGCGGCCGGGGCCTGCACCTCGCCCGCGCCGGACAGGGCGATGGCCGCGGCCTGTGCCTTGTCCTCACCGGCCGCCAGCAGCCACACCTCGCGGGCCGCCCGGATCGCCGGGAGGGTGAGGGTGACACGGGTCGGCGGGGGCTTGGGCGCGCCGCGCACGCCGACCACCGTGCGCTCGGTCTCGCGCACCGCGGGCAGCTCCGGGAAGAGCGAGGCCACGTGCGTGTCCGGGCCGACGCCGAGCATCAGCACGTCGAACGCCGGGACCCCGCCGTGGTTTTTCGGGCCGGCCGCGCGGGCCAGCTCCTCGGCGTAGGCGGCGGCCGCCGCGTCCACGTCGGAGCCGTACGGGCCGTCCGAGGCGGGCATCGCGTGGACCCGCTCCGGGTCCAGCGGCACGGAGTCCAGCAGGGCCTCGCGGGCCTGGGTGACATTGCGGTCCGGGTCGCCCTCGGGCAGGAACCGCTCGTCACCCCACCACAGGTCCAGCCGCGACCAGTCGACCGCGTCCCGCGCGGGCGCGGCGGCCAGGGCGGCCAGCACGCCGTTGCCGTTGCGGCCGCCGGTGAGGACCACCGACGCCGAGCCGCGCGAGGCCTGCGCGTCCACGATCCTCGTGATCAGCCGGGCCGCCGCGGCCTGCGCCATCAGCTCCTTGTCGCGGTGCACGACCAGCTGCGGAGTGCTCACTTCGCCGCCGCCTTCTTCGCCGGAGCCTTGCGGGTGGCCTTCTTCGCGGGGGCCTTCGCGGCCTCCTCGACGGGTTCGGGGACCGCCACCGGTGCGTCGGTCGCGACCGGGTCGGCCCCGTCCTCCGCCTCCGGCTCCTCGGAGGGCTCCGGCGTCTGGGAAGACTCCGGGTCCTTGGAGGACTTCGGCTTCCTGGAAGGCTCGGGCTCCTCGGAGGACTCCGGCTGCTCCGCGCCCGCCGCCGTCAGCCGCTCCACCCCGAACCGCAGCGCCGACGCGTACGTGTCGTCCGGGTCCAGCCGCCGCAGCTCCTCCGCGATCAGCTCGGCCGTCTCACGCCGCTTCAGCGCCACCGCGCGGGCCGGCTGGCCCTTGATGGACAGGGTCGCCAGCGAACCGTCGGCGCGGTCCAGGACGATCGGGCCGCAGTCGGTGTCCATGCGGACCGCGGTCAGACCGGGCCCGGCCGACACCGAGCGCCGCACCGGCACGCCCAGCCGGTCCGCGAGCCACATCGCCAGCAGTTCACAGCTCGGGTTGAACTCCTCGCCCTCGACCTCGACGCCCTGCACCTCGCACACGACCTGGTCCAGCGCCGCGGCCAGCATCGAACGCCAGGGCGTGATGCGGGTCCACGACAGGTCCGTGTCGCCGGGGGTGTAGGTCTGCGCGCGGGCGGTGAGGTCCCGCACCGGGTCCTCGGCCGCGTAGGTGTCGGTGACCCGGCGCTGGCCCAGCGCGCCCAGCGGGTCGTTCGCCGGGTCCAGGGGCGCGTTGACCGGCCACCACACGACCACGGGGGCGTCGGGCAGCAGCAGCGGCAGCACCACCGACTGGGCGTGGTCGGCCACGTCTCCGTACAGGCGGAGCACCACCGTCTCGCCCGTGCCGGCGTCCGCGCCGACCCGCACCTCGGCGTCCAGGCGGGACTGGGTGCGGTCGCGCGGGGTGCGCGAGACCCGCTTGATGACCACGAGGGTGCGCGAGGGGTGCTCGCGCGAGGCGTCGTTCGCGGCCTTCAGGGCGTCGTACGCGTTCTCCTCGTCGGTGACGATGACCAGCGTGAGCACCATGCCGACGGCGGGGGTGCCGATGGCCCGGCGCCCCTGCACCAGCGCCTTGTTGATCTTGCTGGAGGTGGTGTCCGTGAGGTCTATCTTCATGGCCGGCGCCAGCTCCGTCCGTCTCGCTCCAGCATCTCGTCGGCCTCGACGGGACCCCAGGTGCCGGCCGGGTACTGGGCCGGCTTGCCGTTGTGGTCCCAGTACTCCTCGATCGGGTCGAGGATCTTCCAGGACAGCTCGACCTCCTCGGTGCGCGGGAAGAGGTTCGAGTCGCCGAGCAGCACGTCCAGGATCAGCCGCTCGTACGCCTCCGGGCTGGACTCGGTGAAGGACTCGCCGTAGGCGAAGTCCATCGACACGTCCCGGATCTCCATCGACGTGCCCGGCACCTTCGAGCCGAACCGGACCGTGACGCCCTCGTCGGGCTGGACGCGGATCACGATCGCGTTCGAGCCCAGTTCCTCCGTCGCCGTGGTGTCGAAGGGGGAGTGCGGGGCGCGCTGGAAGACGACCGCGATCTCCGTCACCCGGCGGCCCAGGCGCTTGCCGGTGCGCAGGTAGAAGGGGACGCCCGCCCAGCGGCGGTTGTCGATGCCCAGCTTGACGGCCGCGTAGGTGTCGGTCCTGGAGCCGGGGTCGATGCCCTCCTCCTCCAGGTAGCCGCGCACCTGCGCGCCGCCCTGCCAGCCCGCCGTGTACTGGGCGCGCACGGTGTCACGGCCCAGGTCCTTCGGCAGCCGCACCGCGCCGAGCACCTTGGTCTTCTCGGCGGCCAGCGCGTCCGCGTCGAAGGAGGCGGGCTCCTCCATCGCGGTCAGCGCGAGCAGCTGCAGCAGGTGGTTCTGGATGACGTCCCGGGCGGCGCCGATGCCGTCGTAGTAGCCGGCCCGGCCGCCGATGCCGATGTCCTCGGCCATCGTGATCTGCACATGGTCCACGAACGACCGGTTCCAGATCGGCTCGAACATCGTGTTCGCGAACCGCAGCGCCAGGATGTTCTGGACGGTCTCCTTGCCCAGGTAGTGGTCGATCCGGAACACCTGGTCCGGCGCGAACACCTCGTGGACGACCTTGTTCAGCTCCTCCGCCGACCTCAGGTCGTGACCGAACGGCTTCTCGATGACCGCGCGCCGCCAGGAGCCGCCGGTCTGGTCGGCCAGGCCGTGCTTCTTCAGCTGCTGGATGACCACCGGGAAGGAGCGCGGCGGCACGGACAGATAGAAGGCGAAGTTGCCGCCGGTGCCCTGGGCCTTGTCCAGTTCCTCGATCGTGGCGCGCAGCTTCTCGAACGCCTCGTCGTCGTCGAAGGTGCCCTGGACGAACCGCATGCCCTGGATGAGCTGCTGCCAGACCTCCTCGCGGAAGGGGGTGCGGGCGTGTTCCTTGACGGCGTCGTGGACCTCCTGCGCGAAGTCCTCGTGCTGCCACTCGCGGCGGGCGAAGCCCACCAGCGAGAAGCCCGGCGGCAGCAGACCCCGGTTGGCGAGGTCGTAGACGGCGGGCATCAGCTTCTTGCGTGACAGATCGCCCGTGACGCCGAAGATGACCAGGCCCGACGGCCCCGCGATGCGCGGGAGCCGTCGGTCTGCGGGGTCACGAAGCGGGTTCGCTCCTGTGACAGAGGGAGACAAGGGGTCAGCCCTCCGCGGGGGCGAGGCGCTTCAGCTCGGCCTCGGTCGACGCCAGCAGGTCGTTCCAGGACGCCTCGAACTTCTCGACGCCCTCGTCCTCCAGGAGCTGCACCACCTCGTCGTACGAGATCCCGAGCTCCGCGATCGCGTCCAGGTCGGCGCGGGCCTGCTCGTAGGTGCCCGCGACGGTGTCGCCGGTGATCTGCCCGTGGTCCTCGGTGGCCAGCAGGGTGGCCTCCGGCATGGTGTTCACGGTGTTCGGGGCGACCAGCTCGTCCACGTACAGCGTGTCCTTGTACGCCGGGTCCTTCACACCGGTCGACGCCCACAGCGGACGCTGCTTGTTGGCGCCGGCGCTCTCCAGCTTGCTCCAGCGGTCGGAGGAGAAGACCTCCTCGTACGCCTGGTAGGCGAGCCGGGCGTTGGCGAGGGCGGCCTTGCCGCGCAGCGCCTTGGCCTCGTCGGTGCCGAGCGCGTCGAGCCGCTTGTCGATCTCGGTGTCCACGCGGGACACGAAGAAGGACGCCACGGAGTGGATCTGCGAGAGGTCGAGACCCTTCTCCTTCGCCTTCTCCAGGCCGGAGAGGTAGGCGTCCATGACCTTGCGGTAGCGCTCCAGCGAGAAGATCAGCGTGACGTTGACGCTGATGCCGTTGCCGATCACTTCGGTGATCGCGGGCAGGCCCGCCTCGGTCGCCGGGATCTTGATCAGCGTGTTGGGGCGGTCCACCAGCCAGGCCAGCTGCTTGGCCTCGGCGACGGTCGCCTTGGTGTTGTGCGCGAGGCGCGGGTCGACCTCGATCGACACCCGGCCGTCCTGGCCGCCGGTCGCGTCGTAGACCGGGCGCAGGATGTCGGCGGCGTCCCGGACGTCCGCCGTGGTGATCATGCGGATGGCCTCTTCGACCGTCACCTCGCGGGCGGCGAGGTCGGACAGCTGCTGGTCGTAGCCGTCGCCGCTGCTGATCGCCTTCTGGAAGATGGTCGGGTTGGTGGTGACGCCCACGACGTGCTGCTGGTCGATCAACTCCGCGAGGTTGCCGGAGGTGATCCGCTTGCGCGACAGGTCGTCCAGCCAGATCGCGACGCCTTCCTCGGAGAGGCGCTTGAGTGCGTCTGTCATGGGAATTGCATCTCCTACGTGTCGTATATGAGCGTCAGCGCTGGGCGGCGGCGAGCGATTCCCGGGCCACGGCGGCCACGTTGTCCGCGGTGAAGCCGTACTCGCGGAAGAGGACCTTGCCGTCGGCGGAGGCACCGAAGTGCTCCAGGGAGACGATCCGGCCCGCGTCACCGACGTACTTGTGCCAGGTCAGACCGATACCGGCCTCGACCGCGACACGCGCCTTCACGTGCGGCGGCAGGACGCTGTCCCGGTACCCCTGGTCCTGCTCCTCGAACCACTCGACGGACGGCATCGACACCACGCGGGTCGGCACGCCCTCGGCCTGGAGCGCCTCGCGCGCCTCGACGGCCACGTGCACCTCGGAACCGGTCGCGATCAGGATGACCTGCGGCTCGCCGCCTTCGGCCTCGAACAGCACGTAGCCGCCCCTGGCCGCGTCCTCGTTCGGCTCGAACGTCGGCACGCCCTGACGGGTCAGCGCCAGACCGTGCGGCTGCCCCTTGCCGAACTCCTTCGTGTACCGCTTGAGGATCTCGCGCCAGGCGATGGCGGTCTCGTTGGCGTCGGCCGGGCGGACCACGTTCAGGCCCGGGATGGCGCGCAGCGCGGCCAGGTGCTCGACCGGCTGGTGGGTCGGGCCGTCCTCGCCGAGGCCGATGGAGTCGTGCGTCCACACGTACGTCACCGGCAGGTGCATCAGCGCGGACAGGCGCACGGCGTTGCGCATGTAGTCGGAGAACACCAGGAAGGTGCCGCCGTAGACGCGGGTGTTGCCGTGCAGCGCGATGCCGTTCATCTCCGCGGCCATGGCGTGCTCGCGGATGCCGAAGTGGATCGTGCGGCCGTACGGGTTCGCCTCCGGCAGCGGGTTGCCCTCCGGGAGGAACGACGACGTCTTGTCGATCGTCGTGTTGTTCGAACCGGCCAGGTCGGCGGAGCCGCCCCACAGCTCGGGGATGACCTCGCCCAGCGCCTGGAGCACCTTGCCGGAGGCGGCACGGGTGGCGACGCCCTTGCCGGGCTCGAAGACCGGGATCTTATCCTCCCAGCCGGCCGGCAGCTCACCCTTGGCGATGCGGTCGAACTCGGCCGCGCGCTCCGGGTTGCTGTTGCGCCACTCCTGGAAGGACTTCTCCCACTCGGCCTTGGCCTGGCGGCCCCGCTCCAGGGCCTTGCGGGTGTGCTCGATGACCTCGTCGGCGACCTCGAAGGTCTTCTCCGGGTCGAAGCCGAGGACGCGCTTGGTGGCCGCGACCTCCTCGTCGCCCAGCGCCGAGCCGTGCGCGGCCTCGGTGTTCTGCGCGTTCGGGGCGGGCCAGGCGATGATCGAGCGCATGGCGATGAAGGACGGCTTGTCCGTGACCTTCTTGGCCTCCTGGATCGCGGCGTAGATCGCCTTGGGGTCCAGGTCGCCGTTGGCCTGCGGCTCGACGCGCTGGACGTGCCAGCCGTAGGCCTCGTAGCGCCCCACGGTGTCCTCGGAGACGGCCGTCTCGGTGTCGCCCTCGATCGAGATGTGGTTGTCGTCCCACAGCAGGATCAGGTTGCCGAGCTTCTGGTGGCCGGCGAGCGAGGACGCCTCGGCGGAGATGCCCTCCTGGAGGCAGCCGTCACCGGCGATGCAGTAGACGTAGTGGTCGAAGGGGGACTCCCCGGCGGGGGCCTCCGGGTCGAACAGACCGCGCTCGTAGCGGGCGGCCATGGCCATGCCGACGGCGTTGGCGACACCCTGGCCCAGCGGACCGGTCGTCGTCTCCACGCCCGTGGTGTGGCCGTACTCGGGGTGGCCCGGGGTCTTGGAGCCCCAGGTCCGGAAGGCCTTCAGGTCGTCCAGCTCCAGGCCGAAGCCGGCCAGGTACAGCTGGGTGTACAGGGTCAGGGACGAGTGTCCCGCGGACAGCACGAACCGGTCGCGGGCGACCCAGTCGGCGTCCGCCGGGTCGTGCCGCATCACCTTCTGGAAGAGGGTGTAGGCGGCCGGCGCCAGGCTCATCGCCGTACCCGGATGGCCGTTGCCAACCTTCTGTACGGCGTCGGCGGCCAGGACGCGGGCGGTGTCCACGGCCCGCTGGTCCAGCTCGGTCCACTCGAGGTCTGTGGTGGTCGGCTTGGTGCTCACCCTGGGTCAGGGCTCCTCTCCACATGTCGAATGCCGGTGTGGGCGTACACCGACCGCCGGTGCACTCCGCGCCCACCGGCCGCTGTCGAGCCTACCCCCGCGAGTACGTCCATTTTTTCGAGTCATTACAGACTGCCGGGACTCGCGGGAATCCGCCTCCTGACCGGGCCGTACCGGCTTCGCCAAGTGAATACGGAAGCGCTCATCTGACCGTTCGGCCGCCGCTTGTTCCACAGTGCCCCAGTGCTCATCCGAGCGTGTGTCCGAGCGCCCGGTCCGCGCCCCGGACGGCCCCGCCGGCAGGCGCCCGTCCCCGGGGCGGAGCACGCCGTCCAACACGACCCCACCCCCGCGAAGATCCGGGGTATGGGCAACGTCTACAGTGGCGTGGTACGCGCGAGCCTTTACCGCGACTTCACACGGGGAGGCTTGCTGGGATGTCTCTGTCAGGGGTGTGCGTGACGGCCGTTGAATCCCGTCCTGCGGGGGTAATCGGGACGAGCCAGAGCCCGACCCACCGGCCGTTCGGGGCCCGTGTGAAGGCGTTCGTGGCGCTGACCAAGCCGCGGATCATCGAGCTGCTGCTCATCACCACCGTGCCGGTGATGTTCCTCGCCGAGCAGGGCGTGCCGGACATGGGTCTGGTGCTGCTGACCTGTATCGGCGGGTACCTCTCGGCCGGCGGCGCGAACGCGCTGAACATGTACATCGACCGCGACATCGACGCGCTGATGGACCGCACCTCGCAGCGTCCGCTGGTCACCGGAATGGTCAGCCCGCGCGAGTGCCTGGCCTTCGGCATCACCCTCGCGGTGGTCTCCACGCTGCTGTTCGGCCTCACCGTCAACTGGCTGTCGGCCTGGCTCTCCCTCGGCGCGCTCCTCTTCTACGTCGTCGTCTACACGATGATCCTCAAGCGGCGCACCGCGCAGAACATCGTCTGGGGCGGCATCGCCGGCTGCATGCCGGTGCTGATCGGCTGGACGGCCGTGAAGGACTCGCTGTCCTGGGCGCCCGTCATCCTCTTCCTGGTCATCTTCTTCTGGACCCCGCCGCACTACTGGCCGCTGTCCATGAAGGTCAAGGAGGACTACGCCCGCGTCGGCGTGCCGATGCTGCCGGTCATCGCCTCCAACAAGGTCGTCGCCCGGCAGATCGTGATCTACAGCTGGGTCATGGTCGCCGTCTCGCTCCTGCTCACCCCGCTCGGCTACACCGGCTGGTTCTACACGGCGGTCGCGCTGGCCGCGGGCGGCTGGTGGCTGTGGGAGGCGCACGCGCTGCAGAACCGGGCGAAGGCCGAGGTCACCGGCGCGAAGCTGAAGGAGATGCGGCTGTTCCACTGGTCCATCACCTACGTCTCGCTGCTCTTCGTCGCGGTGGCGGTCGACCCCTTCCTGCGCTGACGCTCCCGCACCGGCCGTCCGGCACCCCGCACGCTGACGTACGTCACAGCGGCCTGCCCTCGCCAGTCGATCTACCGCTGAGTAGCATCCTGGCCATGGCAGACACGCAGCAGGTTGACGCGAAGGCCGAGCGCACGGTGGCGAAGCTGGCCCGGCGCATCACCGCCTTCTCCAAGGAACACGGCGGCGCCGAGGGCCAGGTGGCCTACCTCGGCCAGCGCGGCGCCCGCATCGTCCTCGTCGGCGAGGACGGCGGCTGGGGCGACGTCGTCGCCCCCTCGTACGCGATCGCCGAGCAGGCCGTCGCCAAGGCCGGGATCACCGTCCACGAGGCCTTCGACGGAGAGTTCGCCGCCAAGGTCAAGACCGGCCCGTACGAGTGGTCCCGGATGGCGGGCATCCAGATCGGCGGCCCCTCGAACCCCTGACCGACGGCCGAGTGTCGTCGGCGGTTCGCACCGGGTGTGCGGGCGCGGTACCCGACACCCGGTTCACCCGTTAGGACTCGTAGGAGTACGCGGTCCAGTCACGGGAGTCCCGGATGATCGAAACGCCGTCCCTCGTGGACCAGTACTGCCACGGTGTACTGAGAACGGAGCTGGGTCTCGGCACCTTCGAGACCCAGCTGGCCCGCACCGAGGGACCGCCCGCCCCGGGCACCACCCTGTTCGACACCCAGACCGGGTTCGCGGTACGGCGCTGGTGCCCGCCCCTGCTCGGCCTGGAACCGCACTGCCCGCCCGCCCGCTACCTCGCCCGGCGCCGGGAACTGGGCGTCCTGGAGGCCGGCCGGCGGCTGCTGCGCGGCAGCGGCATCACCACCTACCTCGTCGACACCTCACTGCCCGGCGACCTCACCGGACCCGACGAGCTGGCCTCCGCCGCGGCCGCCGAGGCGCGGGAGATCGTCCGGCTGGAGCCGCTGGCCGAGCAGGTCGCGGACACCTCCGGCACCGTCGAGTCGTTTCTCGCCAACCTCGCCGAGTCGGTGCACGCCGCCGCCGCGAGCGCCGTCGCCTTCACCTCCGTGGCCGGCGTACGGCACGGCCTCGCGCTCGCGCCCGAGCCGCCCGGCCCGGGGGAGGTGCGCGGCGCGGCGGGCCGCTGGCTGGCGGCACGGCCGGTCGGCGGGGAGCTGAGCGACCCGGTGCTGCTGCGGCACCTGCTGTGGAGCGCGGTCGCCACCGGCCGCCCGCTCCAGCTGCACGCCGGGCTCGGCGAACCGGGACTGCGGATCGACCGCACGGACCCCGTGCTGCTCACCGACTTCGTCCGGGCGACCGCGGGCCTGGGCACCGACCTCGTCCTGCTGTACGGCTACCCGTACCACCGGCACGCCGCCCATCTCGCCGGGGTCTTCCCGCACGTCTACGCCGACTCCGGCGCCGCCCTGGCGCGCACCGGCGCCCGCGCGGCCACCGTCCTCGCCGAGATACTGGAACTCGCCCCGTTCGGCAAGATCCTCTTCTCCAGCGGCGGCAAGGGCCTGCCCGAGCTGCACGTCGTGGGCGCCCGCCTCTTCCGCGAGGCCCTGGCCAGGGTGCTCGGCGGCTGGGTCGCCGAGGGTGCCTGGTCGCTCACGGACGCCCAGCGCGTGGCGGGCATGATCGCCGCGGGGAACGCCCGACGGGTGTACGGGCTGGACTGAGCCGGCTCACGCGCCGGGGACTCGGCTCGGGCAGTGACCGGAGCGAGGCAGTGGCCGCGGTCAGGTCGGGGCCGCGGTCAGCTCGGGGCCGCGGTCAGGTCGTGGCCAGCGTTCGGGCCGGCTGTTCCGGGAGGTCCGCCGGGGAGCCCTCGGGCCGCTCCCGCAGCGACAGCAGCAGCCGCAGCGTCCCGATCCACACCACACAGGAGCCGAGCATGTGGGCGCCGACCAGGACCTCGGGCAGGTCCGTGAAGTACTGCACGTAGCCGACCACGCCCTGCGCCAGCAGGACGACGAACAGCTCCCGGGTCCGGTTCAGCGGACCGCGCGGCGCGTCCACCGCCCTCAGCACGAACCACAGCGCGAACGTCAGCGTCACCACGACCCACGCCAGCACGGCGTGCAGCTTGGTGACCATCTCCCAGTCCACCGGCATCCGCGGCACGTCACTGGAGTCACCCGCGTGCGGGCCCGCGCCGGTGACCACCGTGCCGACGGCGATCAGCGCCACCGTGACCCCGACCAGCACCCACACCAGCTGCCGCACCGACGCGCCGACCAGCGGCCGCGGCTCCCCGTCGCCCTCGCGGGTGCGCTGCCACATCACCGTGGCGACCGCGATCAGCGCGGAGGACAGCAGGAAGTGGGCGGCGACCGTGTACGGGTTCAGCCCGACCAGCACGACGATGCCGCCGAGGATCGCGTTGCCCATCACGACCCAGAACTGGGCCCAGCCGAGCCGGGTCAGACCGCGCCGCACCGGCTTCTGCGAGCGCGCCGCGATGATCGCCCAGCCGACGGCGGCGCACAGCACGTACGTCAGCATCCGGTTGCCGAACTCGATGGCGCCGTGCAGGCCCATCTCGCGCGTCGCGGTGAGCGAGTCGTCCGTGCACTTCGGCCAGGTCGGGCAGCCCAGCCCGGAGCCGGTGAGCCGGACCGCGCCGCCGGTGACCACGATGACCACCGACATGACGAGCGCGGCGAGAGCCGCCCGCTGCACCGTCCGGGGATCCGGGGTCCAGCGCGCGGCGATGAAGGCGAGCGGGTTGCGCAACGCCGCTTCGGCGTCGGCGCGGGTCAGCTTTGGCACGGACACCATCGTAGGGGGCCGCTTGTGCACGAATTCACGTGGGGCGGGTGCAGGGCCGTTCGCCCAGGTCAGGCCTCCGCCGGAGGACCGCCGAGCGCGGCGAGCCGGGCCCGCGCGTCGGCGGTGACCGGGTGGCCGGGGCCGTACGCCCGCTCATAGCGCCGTACGGCGTCGCCGAGTACGGCCGTGGCCCGCTCCCGTTCGCCCCGGGCGGCCAGTGTCGCGGCCAGGTCGCACTCGGCGTCGGCCACGTAGGGATGCTCGGCGCCCATCGCGGCCGCGGCCATCCTGCGGGCCTCGGTCAGACACGCGTACGACTCCTCCAGCGCGCCCGTGTCGCGGTGCAGCCGGCCCAGCCGGATCAGCGTCCCGACGACGTCGGGGTGGTCACCGAGCGGGCCGCGGACCGCGAGGGCGTGCCGCAGCGCGGTGTGCGCCTCCTCCGTACGGCCGAGGCGGCGCAGCGCCTCACCGAGGTGGTTGTCGACATCGGCGACGGCCGGGTGGTCCTCGTCGTGCGCGGCGGTGAGCAGGGCGCGGGCGCGCACCAGGTCGTCGTGGGCCCGGCGCGGCTCCCCCCGGTCGAGGGCGATGAGGGCGAGGTGCTTGTGCGCGGTGGCCAGGTCGACGGGACGGGTGCCCGGGGTGGCCTCGCGTACCGCCAGGGCGCGCCGGTAGCAGTCCCGGGCCGCGTCCAGGTCGCCGCGGCGCCACTGGGCGTCGCCCAGCACCATCAGACAGGCGGCGGTGTCCGGGTGGTCCTCACCGCGGGCGCGCGTGGTCACTTCCAGGGCCCGCCGGGCGGTGTCCAGGGCCTGCGCGAAGAGCCCCTGCTCGCGTTCGATCCGGCTCAGCCACAGCAGCTGGCGGGCCACCCGTGGGTGGTCGGGGCCGAAGTGGCCGGTGAGCAGCCGTACGGCCCGGTCGGCGCAGCGGTGGGCGTCGTCGAGGGCGGCCAGCGCGTAGTGGGTGCGGCCCAGGGCCGCCACCGTGCCGGCGAGGTGGGTCGGGTCGCCGTCCGCGTCGGCCTCCTGGACGTCCACGGACCGCCCGAGCAGTTCCAGAGCGTGGCCGTAGTCGCCGCGGACGTGCAGGTAGGTGCCCGCGCGGTGCAGCAGGCGGCCCAGCGCGGCCGGTTCGCCAGTGCCGCTCGCGCCGCCGTGCCGGACCACCGACAGCACGTGCGGCAGGAGCCGGGCACACTCCGGCCGGCGGTGCGGGTCGGCCGGGTCCGCGGGGAACGCGGATTCCACCAGCAGGACGGCGGCATCGGCATGCCACCGGTGCCCGGCAGCGTCCAGGGTGGAGCGCAGATGGTCCTGGATCTGCCGGGAGACCCCGAGGTCGCCGTGGTCGTCGGCACGGATCAGGGAGAAGGACAGCAGGGGGCGCAGCAGGGCGTTGACCGCGAGATCGCCGCTCAGCCGGTCGCGCAGCGGCGGTGGCAGGGCGTGGGCGTGGTCGGTGAGCAGCGCGCGGGGGACGCGGTCGGCGGCCAGGAAGGCGAGCAGCAGGGCGAGCGAGCGGGCGTGCGGCTGCTGCTCGCAGGCCCGCTCCAGCGCCATGGTCCAGGTCGCGGTCATCTCCGGCCGGTACCAGGACTCCTGCGACAGCAGGGGCGCCGACGAGGGCTGCCGCTGCAGGACCCGCTCGAACTCGGCGAGGGTGGTGCCGGTCTCCTGGGTGTAGGCGGCGGCCTGCTCCAGCACGAGGGGCAGGCGGCCGAGCGCGCGGGCCACGGTGCCGGCGGTGGCCGCGGAGGTGCGGTGGTCGTTGCTGCGTCTGCGCAGGAAGGCGACGGCGTCCGCCTCGTCGAACACGTCCAGCGCGACGATGTCCGTGATCCGGCCGCCGGGCCAGGTGCGCACGTACGAGGTGATCAGTACGTCCCCGTTGGTGAGCGGCGGCCAGCAGGCGTCCAGGTCGGCCGCGTCCACGGCGTTGTCGAAGACCAGCAGCCAGCGCCGCCGGGCACCGAGTGCCCGCCACAGGGCGCCGAGCGTGACGGCCGGATCGTCGTCCACGGGCACGTCGAGGCGCCGTGCGAGCAGGGTGAGCGCGTCGAGGATCTGCACCCGTGACTCGGCCCGGACCCACCAGATGGTGTCGTAGTGCGACGCGAAGCGGTGGCCGTACTCGACGGCGACCTGGGACTTGCCGACCCCGCCGACGCCCACCACCGCGCACGAGCGGGCCGCGGTGACCGGATGCGGTCCGAGGAAGAGGGCGCCGACCCGGTCCAGGACGTCGGAGCGGTCGGTGAACAGGACATTGCGCGGCGGAAGGTTGGTCACGGCCGCGTCGAGCCCGGGGCAGGGCGGAAGCCGCGGGCCGTCGGCGGGCCCGCCGACGGGAGGACTGACGGGGGCGAGCGCGTCGAGCCGGTCCAGGAGCCGGCCCGCGGCGGCCTCCCGGGGCAGTCCGGCCAGGCTCAGCAGGGTCTCCTCCATCGCGCCGGCCGGGACGGCGCACTCCTCGACGCACAGGTACAGGTGCGGGCCGGCGGGGACGGGCGGCGCCGGCCAGGCGGCGGTCGCGGCGGAGACCAGCACCACGGTCAGCGCGGTCTCGCGCGGCCCCGACGGCCGCTCCTCCCACGGCTCCCAGACCGCCTGGCGACCCGAGAGCTCCAGGACGTCCGTCAGCCAGGCCGCCCACGTGGCGTCGCCGGAGACGGCGCGCACCGCCACCCGGGGGCGCGGCGGGACGGCCGGCGGTGACGGCTGCGGGGCCGGATGCCCGGCGTCCCGTGGCACGGTGAGGACGACGGCACCGGCGGCCGCGACGGCGGATGCGGCGGCCGCGGGGTAGCGCCACCACTCGTCACCGGGGAGCGTGGCGAGCGCGGTCGCGTAGCTGCCCAGCGCGGCGGGCACGCCGATCAGCCAGGGCCACCCCCGTCGCCACAGCCGGCTGCGCGCGGCCCCTTCGGCCGGGCCCGTCTCCCCCATGACGCGCTCCCCTCAACGTCCCTGCGGCACCCGGGAATTGTCTCGGATCCGGTCAGTCTGCCACCCAGTGGTGAAGGTCCGGCAGCAGTTTCGGATCGAGGGGCGCCGACACCCGGAACTCGTGGACGGCGGCGCCCGGCCCGGTCGCGACCAGGCGCAGCAGCGCGACGAGGCGGTGGTTGCCGTCGAGTACCAGACGCCGGCCCTCGCCGAGGTCCAGCGTGGGCAGGCACAGCCGCAGCGGGGCCTCGGCGAGGGCGCGCTCGAAGTGGCCGACCCGGTGGCGCTGTTCCTCGGTGAGACCCTGACCGGTGCGGGCGAGGTCGGCGCTGTTCAGCGGGCGGGCGTCGGCCGCCCGGTAGTCGGTGGGGCGGCCGGCCGGGTCCGCGTACCAGGGGGCGTAGTACGCGTACGGCGGCGGCAGCCGGTCCAGGGCATGGTCCTCACGGACGACACGGACGGCTCCCGTCCGGTGCAGGGCGGCCAGCCGCGGCCAGTCGAGGGCGACCCGGACGCCGTCACGGCCGGGCGCGCCCCGGACGCCGTCGCGGTCGGGCGCGAACAGCCGCCGGAACGCGTTCCAGGAGACCACCCGCGCTGCCATGCCCTCACCCCTCCGGTGGGCCGGTGCCGTCCGGCGGGCGGCCGCGCCGGGCTCACTCCCAGCGGAACAGCTTCCCTGCCGCCGCCAGGCCCGCGGCCGCCCATACCGCGAGGATCCCCAGGTTCCCCCAGGGCATGCCCGCGCCGTGCTGCAGGACGTCGCGCAGCCCGTCCGACAGTGCGGAGATGGGCAGCAGCGCGAGGGCGTCCTGCGCGGCCGGCGGGAACTTGTCGAGCGGCACGATCACCCCGCCGCCGACGAGCAGCAGCAGGAACACCAGGTTGGCGGCGGCCAGCGTCGCCTCCGCCTTCAGCGTGCCCGCCATCAGCAGCCCCAGCCCGGAGAACGCGGCCGTGCCGAGGACGAGCAGCAGCAGGACGGCGAGCGGGCTGCCGTGCGGCGACCAGCCCAGCGCGAACGCGATCGCCGTCACCAGGAGCACCTGGAGCACCTCGGTGACCAGCACGGACACCGTCTTGGCGGTCATCAGGCCCCAGCGCGGCAGCGGCGAGGACGCCAGCCGCTTCAGCACGCCGTAGCGGCGTTCGAAGCCGGTGGCGATGGCCTGTCCGGTGAACGCGGTCGACATCACGGCGAGCGCCAGGATGCCGGGGGCGAGGAAGTCGACGGCCTTCCCCTCGCCGGTGTCGACGATGTCGACGGTGCCGAACAGGACGAGCAGCAGGGTCGGGATGATCACCGTCAGCAGCAGCTGCTCGCCGTTGCGCAGGAGCATCCGCGTCTCCAGCGCGGCCTGCGCGGCGATCATGCGGGGGAGCGGCGCGGCGCCGGGCTTCGGGGCGTAGGTCCCGGTGGACGTGGTCACGAGCGCAGCTCCTTGCCGGTCAGCTCCAGGCTGTGCTTTTCCGGGGGACAACCCCCGGACCCCCGGCCGGTCTTCTCGCGGGGTCCGTTCACGAGCGCAGCTCCTTGCCGGTCAGCTCCAAAAAAACGTCTTCGAGGGTGTGCCGTTCGACGGAGATCCGGTCCGGCATCACCCCGTGCTGCGCGCACCAGGAGGTCACCGTCGCCAGCAGTTGCGGATCGACCTTGCCGACGACCCGGTAGGAGCCGGGCGTCAGCTCGGCGGCCGCGCAGTCCGCGGGCAGCGCCTTGAGCAGCGAGCCGACGTCGAGGCCGGGGCGGCCGGTGAAGCGCAGGGTGTTCTCGGCGCCGCCGCGGCACAGCTCCTCGGGCGAGCCCTGGGCGATGACCTTGCCCGCGTCGATGATCGCGACGTCGTCGGCGAGCTGTTCGGCCTCGTCCATGTAGTGGGTGGTGAGGATGACGGAGACGCCGTCGGCGCGCAGGTCGCGGACCAGGTCCCAGGTGGCGCGGCGGGCCTGCGGGTCGAGTCCGGCGGTCGGTTCGTCGAGGAAGACCAGCTCGGGGCGGCCCACGACGGCCATCGCGAGGGCGAGCCGCTGCTGCTGCCCGCCGGACAGCCGCCGGTACGCCGTGCGGCCGCACGAGCCGAGGCCGAGCCGTTCGATGAGGGCGTCCACGTCGAGGGGGTGGGCGTGCAGCCGGGCCACGTGGCGCAGCATCTCGTCGGCCCGCGCGCCGGAGTAGACGCCGCCGGACTGGAGCATCACGCCGATGCGCGGGCGCAGCTCGCGGGACTGGCGGACCGGGTCGAGGCCCAGGACACGCACCGTGCCGGAGTCCGGCTTCCGGTACCCCTCGCAGGTCTCGACCGTGGTCGTCTTGCCCGCCCCGTTGGGCCCGAGGACGGCGGTGACGCCGGCCCGGGCCACCAGGTCGAGGCCGTCCACCGCGGTCTTGTCGCCGTACCGCTTCACCAGGGCCTGGACCTGGACCACGGGCTCGTTTCGCATGTCTCCAGAGTCTAGGGACGCGGGCGGCGGCTCAGACCGGCGGGTGGGAGAAGTCCTCCTCATGGGGCCGGTGCAGCGGCAGCCAGCGCTCGGCGTAGGCCACCGCGTCCGCCACGGGGAACAGCCGCACCTCGGCCGCGCCCGCCGTGCCGCGCAGGACCGGGCGGTCCCGTTCGAAGTCGTGGCCCAGCTCGTCGAACCGGTCCGAGGAGATCGACACCTCGGTCAGGGTCTCCCAGCCCCCGGGCCCCGGCCGGCCCACCTCGACGAGCGGGCCCGGTATGCGGTACTCGGCCAGGTGGAAGGCGGTGCAGGAGTCGTAGCCCGCGCCGAGCAGCAGGACGCGGGCGCCGATCGCCTCCAGCTTCGCCAGCGGGCTGCGCTCGCCGAGCCGGCAGTCGGGCGCGTGCCCCTCGGTGATCTCCGCGGCGCGCGGTCCGAGCGCCGCGAAGGAGGTGTGAGGGTGCGCGCTGCGCAGGGCGCCGGGCCAGGTGCGCACGGTCTCCGGGATCACGCCGACGCCCCGGGTCGGCGTGAGGCGCGGGTCGTACGCGGGCATGGTGGCCCGGACCGCCGGCCACCACTCCTCGGGAACGGGCGGGTTCGACCACACGGCCGGGTCGGAGAGGTCCGCGGTCTGGGTGGGGACGACGAGGGTGCCTCGCGGGCCGAGCGCGTCGAGCAGGGCCTGGACCACGGCGACCGCCCCGCCGTTGACCCAGCCGAGGGAGCTGAGCGAGGAGTGCACGAGCAGGGTCTCGCCGGGGCGCACACCGCAGCCGAGCAGGTCGGCGCGGAGGCTGTCGCGGGTGACGAGAGGGCCGGTGGGAGGGGGTGTGGGCATGGTGGGTGAGTGTCCCGGACGGGGTCCGGCGCCGCCACCGATTTGATCACCCCCCTGGCCTGGGGTTTGATCGATCAAAGATCGTTTCCGCAGGTCAGCTTAGGCCTACCTAAGTGACGTAGGGCACCGTCCGGCGATCCGGACGCCGCTTGTCACGCTCTGAGGAATTACGCAACAATGGCGTTGTGAAAAACGTCGGCGCGGCTCGGGAGACCCCCACGGGGACCCCGCAGGAGGAACTCGCGACCGGGGAGCGCTCGACGCGCAACCGGGTCGCGCGGTCGATCCTGGACCACGGTCAGTCGACCGTCGCCGAACTCGCCGGCCGGCTCGGCCTCACCCAGGCCGCCGTCCGCCGGCACCTGGACGCGCTGGTCGCCGACGGTGTCGTCGAGGCCCGCGAGCGGCGGGTGTACGGCGCCCGCACCCGGGGCCGCCCCGCCAAGGTGTTCGCGCTCACCGACTGCGGCCGGGACGCCTTCGACCAGTCGTACGACAAGCTCGCCATGGACGCCCTGCGCTGGATCGCCGAGCGCGAGGGCGGCGGTGAGGCGGTCGCCGCCTTCGCCCGCGCCCGGATCGCCGCCCAGTCCGCCGCCTACCGCGCGGCGGTCGAGCAGGCGGACCCCGAGAAGCGGACCGAAGCCCTGGCCAAGGCCTTGAGCGCGGACGGGTACGCTGCTACCGCGCGCAGCGCGCCCACCGGCGAGCAGCTGTGCCAGCACCACTGCCCGGTCGCCCACGTCGCCGAGCGGTTCCCGCAGCTGTGCGAAGCCGAGACGGAATTTTTCGCCGAGCTGCTCGGTACACACGTACAGCGGCTGGCCACGATCGCCCACGGCGACGGCGTCTGCACCACGTTTATCCCGAAGACTTCCAAGACCACTCAGAACGCATCTGCAAGCACGGCCGGGAGGAACCCCGCATGACTCTCCCCACGGAGACTGCCCACCCTGAGCTCGAGGGCCTGGGCAAGTACGAATACGGCTGGGCCGACTCCGACGAGGCCGGTGCCGCTGCACGGCGCGGTCTGAACGAGGACGTCGTCCGCGACATCTCGGGCAAGAAGTCCGAGCCGGAGTGGATGACCAAGCTGCGCCTGAAGGGCCTGAAGCTCTTCGAGAAGAAGCCCATGCCGAACTGGGGCTCGGACCTGTCGGGCATCGACTTCGACAACATCAAGTACTTCGTGCGCTCCACCGAGAAGCAGGCCGCTTCCTGGGAGGAGCTGCCCGAGGACATCAAGAACACCTACGACAAGCTGGGCATCCCGGAGGCCGAGAAGCAGCGCCTCGTCGCCGGTGTCGCCGCCCAGTACGAGTCGGAGGTCGTCTACCACCAGATCCGCGAGGACCTGGAGGAGCAGGGCGTCATCTTCCTGGACACCGACACGGCGCTCAAGGAGCACCCGGAGCTGTTCAAGGAGTACTTCGGCACGGTCATCCCGGCCGGCGACAACAAGTTCGCCGCGCTGAACACCGCCGTGTGGTCCGGCGGCTCCTTCATCTACGTCCCGCCGGGCGTCCACGTCGAGATCCCGCTGCAGGCCTACTTCCGCATCAACACGGAGAACATGGGCCAGTTCGAGCGGACCTTGATCATCGTCGACGAGGGTGCCTACGTGCACTACGTCGAGGGCTGCACCGCCCCGATCTACAAGTCGGACTCGCTGCACTCCGCGGTCGTCGAGATCATCGTCAAGAAGAACGCCCGCTGCCGCTACACGACCATCCAGAACTGGTCGAACAACGTCTACAACCTGGTCACCAAGCGCGCCGTGGCGTACGAGGGCGCGACCATGGAGTGGATCGACGGCAACATCGGCTCCAAGGTGACGATGAAGTACCCGGCCGTCTACCTGATGGGCGAGCACGCCAAGGGCGAGACCCTGTCCATCGCCTTCGCCGGCGAGGGCCAGCACCAGGACGCCGGCGCCAAGATGGTCCACATGGCCCCGAACACCTCGTCCAACATCGTCTCCAAGTCGGTGGCGCGCGGCGGTGGCCGGACCTCCTACCGCGGTCTGATCGAGATCGGTGAGGGCGCCCCGGGCTCCAAGTCCAACGTGCTCTGCGACGCGCTGCTGGTCGACACGATCTCCCGCTCGGACACCTACCCGTACGTCGACGTCCGCGAGGACGACGTGTCCATGGGCCACGAGGCGACCGTCTCCAAGGTCTCCGAGGACCAGCTCTTCTACCTGATGAGCCGCGGCCTGTCCGAGGACGAGGCGATGGCGATGATCGTGCGCGGCTTCGTCGAGCCGATCGCCAAGGAGCTGCCCATGGAGTACGCCCTCGAGCTCAACCGGCTGATCGAGCTGCAGATGGAAGGCGCGGTCGGCTAGTCACCGGCCGACGACCTCCATCAGGCCCCTTACGCAACGGAAAGCGAGCACTACGACAGCCATGGCTGAGGCCCAGAACATCCCCGTGGGTTCCACCACCGCGGGCTCGATCGCGGTCGCCGCGGAGTCGACCGTCGTCTCCCGCATGAGCGCCCCGCCCTCCTACGACGTCGCGGACTTCCCGGTCCCGCACGGCCGGGAGGAGGAGTGGCGGTTCACCCCGCTGGAGCGCCTGCGCGGCCTGCACGACGGCACCGCCGTCGCCACCGGTGACGGCGTGAAGGTCACCGTCGACGCCCCCGAGGGCGTCACCGTCGAGACCGTCGGCCGCGACGACGCGCGGCTCGGCAAGGCGGGCATCCCGGTGGACCGCGTCGCCGCCCAGGCCTACTCCGCCTTCGAGAAGGCCTCCGTCGTGACCGTGCCGAAGGAGACCGTCCTCACCGAGCCGGTCCGCATCGCCGTGCACGGCCAGGGCGGGGTCGCCTTCGGCCACCAGGTGATCGAGCTGGGCGCCTTCGCCGAGGCCGTCGTCGTCATCGACCACACCGGTGACGCGGTGCTCGCCGCCAACATCGACTTCGTCCTCGGTGACGGCGCCAAGCTGACCGTCGTCTCCGTGCAGGACTGGGACGACAAGGCCGTCCACGTCGGCCAGCACAACGCGCTGATCGGCCGCGACGCCTCCTTCAAGTCGGTCGTCGTCACCTTCGGCGGCGACGTCGTGCGCCTCCACCCGCGCGTGACGTACGCCGGCCCCGGCGGCGAGGCCGAGCTGTTCGGCCTGTACTTCACCGACGCCGGCCAGCACCAGGAGCACCGCCTGCTGGTCACCCACAACGTGCCGCACTGCAAGTCCAACGTCGTCTACAAGGGCGCGCTGCAGGGCGACGAGGCGCACGCCGTGTGGATCGGCGACGTCCTGATCGAGGCCGCGGCCGAGGGCACGGACACCTACGAGATGAACCGCAACCTCGTCCTCACGGACGGCGCGCGCGTCGACTCGGTGCCGAACCTGGAGATCGAGACCGGCGAGATCGTCGGCGCCGGGCACGCCTCCGCCACCGGCCGCTTCGACGACGAGCAGCTCTTCTACCTGATGGCCCGCGGTATCCCGGAGCACGAGGCCCGCCGCCTCGTCGTCCGCGGCTTCTTCGCCGAGCTGGTCCAGCAGATCGGCGTCGCGGACATCGAGGAGCGTCTGCTCGCGAAGATCGAAGAGGAGCTGGAGGCGTCGGTCGCATGACGTTCGTACGCGCCTGCGGGCTGAGCGAGCTGGAGGAGGACACCCCGAAGCGGGTGGAACTCGACGGCACGCCGGTCTCGGTCGTCCGTACCGAGGGGGAGGTGTTCGCGATCCACGACATCTGCTCCCACGCGAACGTCTCGCTCTCCGAGGGCGAGGTGGAGGACTGCCAGATCGAGTGCTGGCTGCACGGCTCCGCGTTCGACCTCCGCACCGGCAAGCCGTCCGGCCTTCCCGCGACGCGCCCCGTCCCCGTATACCCCGTAAAGATCGAAGGGGACGACGTGCTCGTCTCCCTCACCCAGGAGTCCTGAGGCACCCATGGCAACGCTTGAAATCCGAGACCTGCACGTCACCGTCGAGGCCGACAACGCCACGAAGGAAATCCTCAAGGGCGTCGACCTCACCGTGAAGCAGGGCGAGACGCACGCCATCATGGGCCCCAACGGCTCGGGCAAGTCGACGCTCGCGTACTCCCTCGCGGGTCACCCGAAGTACACGATCACCGGCGGCACCGTCACCCTGGACGGCGAGGACGTCCTGGAGATGTCCGTCGACGAGCGTGCCCGCGCGGGCCTGTTCCTGGCGATGCAGTACCCGGTCGAGGTCCCCGGCGTCTCGGTCTCCAACTTCCTGCGCACCTCCGCCACCGCCATCCGCGGCGAGGCCCCCAAGCTGCGCACCTGGGTGAAGGAGGTCAAGGAGGCCATGGAGCGCCTCAACATGGACCCGTCCTTCGCCGAGCGCAACGTCAACGAGGGCTTCTCCGGCGGTGAGAAGAAGCGCCACGAGATCCTCCAGCTGGAGCTGCTGAGGCCGAAGGTCGCGATCCTCGACGAGACCGACTCCGGCCTGGACGTCGACGCGCTGCGCATCGTCTCCGAGGGCGTGAACCGCGTCCGCGAGACCGGCGAGGTCGGCACCCTGCTGATCACGCACTACACGCGCATCCTGCGCTACATCAAGCCCGACTTCGTCCACGTCTTCTCCGGCGGCCGCATCGTCGAGTCCGGCGGCGCCGAGCTCGCCGACAAGCTGGAGAACGAGGGCTACGAGGCTTACACGAAGGGTGGCGCATCCGCGTGACACAGCTGCCGGGCCTCCTCGACACCGAGGCGATCCGCAAGGACTTCCCGATCCTCGACCGGGTGCTGCACGACGGCAAGAAGCTCGTGTACCTGGACAACGCGGCGACCTCCCAGACCCCGCGCCAGGTCATCGACGTCCTCGATGAGTACTACGAACAGCACAACGCCAACGTGCACCGCGGCGTGCATGTGCTGGCCGAGGAGGCCACGGCGCTGTACGAGGGCGCGCGCGACAAGGTCGCCGCGTTCATCAACGCGCCCAGCCGCAACGAGGTGATCTTCACCAAGAACGCCTCGGAGTCGCTGAACCTCGTGGCCAACATGCTCGGCTGGGCCGACGAGCCCTACCGGGTGGACGCGGACACCGAGATCGTCATCACGGAGATGGAGCACCACTCCAACATCGTGCCGTGGCAGCTGCTCGCGCAGCGCACGGGCGCGAAGCTGAAGTGGTTCGGCCTCACCGACGACGGCCGCCTCGACCTGTCGAACATCGACGAGATCATCACGGAGAAGACGAAGATCGTCTCCTTCGTGCTGGTGTCGAACATCCTCGGCACCCTCAACCCGGTCGAGGCGATCGTGCGCCGCGCCCAGGAAGTCGGCGCGCTGGTCTGCGTCGACGCCTCCCAGGCCGCCCCGCACATGCCGCTGGACGTCCAGGCCCTGCAGGCCGACTTCGTGGCCTTCACCGGCCACAAGATGTGCGGCCCGACCGGCATCGGCGTCCTCTGGGGCCGCCAGGAGCTGCTGGAGGACCTTCCCCCCTTCCTCGGCGGCGGCGAGATGATCGAGACGGTGTCGATGCACTCGTCGACGTACGCCCCCGCCCCGCACAAGTTCGAGGCGGGCACCCCGCCGATCGCGCAGGCGGTCGGCCTCGGGGCGGCGATCGACTACCTGAACTCGATCGGGATGGACAAGATCCTCGCCCATGAGCACGCGCTGACGGAGTACGCCGTCCAGCGCCTGACGGAGGTCCCCGACCTGCGGATCATCGGCCCGGCCACGGCCGAGGACCGCGGCGCGGCCATCTCCTTCACGCTCGGCGACATCCACCCGCACGACGTGGGCCAGGTCCTCGACGAGCAGGGCATCGCCGTCCGGGTCGGTCACCACTGCGCCCGCCCGGTCTGCCTCCGCTACGGAATTCCCGCGACCACGCGAGCGTCGTTCTATCTGTACTCCACGCCGGCCGAGATCGACGCTCTGGTGGACGGCCTGGAGCACGTACGGAACTTCTTCGGCTGAGGGGCGTGCTGACAGGTGAAACTGGACTCCATGTACCAGGACGTCATCCTGGACCACTACAAGAACCCGCACGGGCGGGGCTTGCGGGATGGCGACGCCGAGGTGCACCACGTGAACCCCACGTGCGGTGACGAGATCACGCTGCGCGTGAAGTACGACGGCACCACCATCAGCGACGTCTCGTACGAGGGCCAGGGCTGCTCGATCAGCCAGGCCTCGGCCTCCGTGCTGAACGAACTGCTGGTCGGCAAGGACCTCTCCGAGGCGCGGCGGATCCAGGAGACCTTCCTGGAGCTGATGCAGTCCAAGGGGAAGGTCGAGCCCGACGACGCGATGGAGGAGGTGCTGGAGGACGCGGTCGCGTTCGCCGGCGTCTCCAAGTACCCGGCCCGGGTGAAGTGCGCCCTCCTCAGCTGGATGGCGTGGAAGGACGCGACGGCCCAGGCGCTGGGCGCCGACGCCGAAAGGAAGACGGCATGAGCGAGACCGTGGAGATGAAGCCGGCCTCGGAGGAGGAACTCCGCGAGGCCCTGATGGACGTCGTCGACCCCGAACTGGGCATCGACGTCGTCAACCTCGGCCTGATCTACGGCATCCACATCGACGACTCGAACGTGGCCACCGTCGACATGACCCTGACCTCGGCGGCCTGCCCGCTGACCGACGTCATCGAGGACCAGGCCAAGTCCGCCACGGACGGCCTCGTCAGCGAGCTGCGCATCAACTGGGTCTGGATGCCGCCGTGGGGCCCGGACAAGATCACGGACGACGGGCGCGAGCAGCTGCGGGCGCTGGGGTTCAACGTCTGACGCGCGCCGCATACGGCTGTTCACGGTGGCCCCCGGCGTACTCGCCGGGGGCCACCGTGCTGCGCCCGCCCGTGGCCAGGCTCGCCCGCATGGGATACCTGCTGCTCGCCGGAGCCATCGCCGCCGAGGTGGCCGCGACGACCGCCATGAAGTACAGCGACGGTTTCAGCAGGCTGGGGCCGTCGCTGCTGACGCTGCTGGGCTACGTGGTGTCGTTCGCGCTGCTGGCCCAGACGCTGAAGACGGTGTCGGTCGGGACGGCGTACGCCAGCTGGTCCGGGGTGGGAACCGCGGCGATCGCCACCAGCGGGGTCGTCTTCCTCGGGGAGGGCATGACGGTGACCAAGGCGGCCGGGATCGCGCTGATCATCGTCGGGGTGGTGGTGCTGAACACGGGCGGGGCGCACTGAGGGGCGAACCACGCGGGGGACGGCCCGGCACGTGAGACGGAGGCCGGGCCGGTTCGCACGGCCGGGCGGGGCCGCGTTAGGTTTCCCTCATGACCGACACGACTGCTCCCCGCACCACCGGCGCCGTGGCCGCCGGCCTCGCCACGATCGCCGCCGACGGCACCGTTCTCGACACCTGGTTCCCCGCGCCCGAGCTCGCCGCCGAGCCCGGCCCGGCCGGCACCGAGCGCCTGGACGCCGACCGCACCGCCGAGCTGCTCGGCGAGCACGGGGTCGCGGCCCTCGGCAAGGACGAGGTGCGCGGCGTGGAGATCGTGGCGGTCCGCACGGTCATCTCGTCCCTGGACGACAAGCCGCTCGACACCCACGACGCGTACCTGCGCCTCCACCTGCTCTCGCACCGCCTGGTCAAGCCGAACGAGCCGAACCTCGACGGCATCTTCGGCCTGCTGGCCAACGTCGCCTGGACGTCGCTCGGCCCGGTCGCCGTCGACACCCTGGAGACGGTCCGCCTGGCCGCCCGCGCGCGCGGTCTGCACCTCAGCGTGTTCGGCGTGGACAAGTTCCCGCGCATGACGGACTACGTCGCTCCCGCGGGCGTCCGCATCGCCGACGCCGACCGCGTCCGCCTCGGCGCCCACCTGGCCTCCGGCACCACCGTCATGCACGAGGGCTTCGTCAACTTCAACGCCGGCACCCTCGGCACCTCCATGGTCGAGGGCCGCATCTCCCAGGGCGTCGTGGTCGGCGACGGCTCGGACATCGGCGGCGGCGCCTCCACCATGGGCACCCTGTCCGGCGGCGGCAAGGAGCGCGTCGCCATCGGCGAGCGCTCCCTCATCGGCGCCGAGGCGGGCATCGGCATCGCCCTCGGCGACGACTGCGTCGTCGAGGCCGGCCTCTACCTCACGGCCGGCACCCGGGTCACCCTCCCCGACGGCCAGATCGTCAAGGCCCGCGAACTCTCCGGCGCCTCCAACATCCTCTTCCGCCGCAACTCGGTCACGGGCACGGTCGAGGCCCGCCCGAACAACGCGGAGTGGGGCGGCCTGAACGAGATCCTGCACAGCCACAACTGATCCCGCGCAGCCCAGCCGGAACGGGGGCGGCCGTGTGGTGCGGCCGCCTCGCCGGTCGCCGTGCCGGCCGCTGCCGGGCGGTCACCAGTAGCGGCTGCCCACCAGGTAGGCGATGCCCGTGAGGACGGCCAGGATCAGTGCGGGGACCGCCAGGCCTTTCGCGAACGCGGTCAGGGCGCGGACCCAGCTCTCCGCGCGCCTCGAGTAGCGCTCGTGCCGTGCGCTCAGGTCGTGCCGCGCCAGTGCGCCGGCGATCAGCGCCACGGCGGCGATGATCAGGGATGCCGTGAGCGGCGGGAGGGCCGCGTGCTCGCGGACGCTGTCCTCGACGTTGCCGAACAGGCCCTTGCCGCTTCGGTCCACGACTGCCGCCACGCCCGCCCGGATGGCGACGGCGAGCGTGACGACTGCCGTGCCGGCGAGGGCGAGGGCCGCGGCAGCGAGGGCCGGGGCCGCCCAGCGAGACCTGGCTGGCGTACCGGTTCCCTCGTCGGCCGGTGACGTCGTGGGCCGCGGCGGCGGAGACTGCGGGGGCTGTGACGGGTGCGGGGACAACCCGGGGCCGATGATCGCCATCTCCCGCTGGTGCGGAGGCGGCTCGGGTTCGTTCCCGGACGATGCCTGGCCGGGGGAGGAGGGGGAGCCGGAGGACGCCGACGGTGCGGGCTCGTACGCGGGGCCCACCACCGCCTCCACGTGGATCACCGCCTCGTGTGCCACCCCCTTGAGCCTGATGTCGCCGGACAGATGGCCCTCGGCAGCCGTCTCGACGCGAACCTCCAGGCCGCTGCCGGTGGGATCCACCCGCAGCCATGACTGGCTGGGCTGGGCCACGCAGTGCCGCGCCAGCGGCGGGCCGCTCAGGGTCACGGTCTTCGGCTGGGGGGCCGACCCCTGCGGCACCAGCCCGAAGTCCAGACGGTCCGCCGACGGCGCCAGCCGGATCTCGTCCAGGGCGCGGCACGCCTCGTCGGCGATCTGCCGGATGTCGTTGCGCGCGACCTCCTCCAAGGCCTGCCGGGCTCCCTCCGCGAGCGGCAGGGACTCGTTGCGCAGCCGGTTGCGCAGTTCCAGCACGGCACCCAGGCGGGTGAGGACGTTCTCGCTGCTCAGCGCGGCGTGCAGGGCAGGCGGCAAGGGGAGGGCGGAGATCTTGATCCGGCCACCTCGGGTGTGCGCCAGGTACAGCTCGCCCTGCAGCTCCGCCGTCTTGCTCGGCGTCTGGTGGGGATTCTCCGCCTTGACGTGCTCGTAGACGTAGTCGTACAGGTCGTCGAGGGAGACCTCGCCGTCCGAGTCGAGGTCGGCCTCACCGCTCTCCAGGCCCTGCACCACCGCGCGGGTGAACACCGAAGGCCGCGGAGCCGAGTTCTCGGCGAGCTCCTGGCCCTCGAAGGCGTACTCCATCGAGTTGGACGCCGTGATGACGGCCCAGCCCCGCCCTGCCGCCGGCTTCTCCTTCGGGAAGGACTCGAGGACGTTGACCTCTCCCGTCGCCCGCACGGAGGACGAGCCCCGGGAGAAGGCGCCGCCGTAGCAGCAGTCGAGGAACAGGACGGTGCGGCCGGCCCGGGTGCGGGACATGCACCCGCGGACGAACTGGGCGGGGACCGCCGTGGCGTCCAACAGCTGGGGCTCGGTGTCGCAGGCGGCGAAGTACAGATCCCCGGACTCGCTCTTGAGGCCGTGGCAGGAGAAGTGCAGCACCAGGGTGTCGTCGCGGCGGCGGTCGTTGAAGAAGCTCTGAATGCGTCTGCGCATGGTGTCGGCCGACGCGTTGCGGACGACCTGCACATCGAAGTCGCCGATCTGCGGGTCGTGGAGCACGTCCGCGAGGGCCGTGGCGTCCTGCGCCGGCGCCTTGAGCTTCCGCAGACCGTGATCGGCGTACTGGTCGTTGGCGATGATCAGCGCGTGCCTGGCGTCCGTCATGGCAGGTCACCAGCCGTCGAATGGCGTTGGACGAAGAGCGTGAACGCCTCCGCGACCTGTGTGTCGGTCGCCTTGGACACCTCGATGACATCGTCGTCCATCTGCAGGCGCAGCGACGGGCGGGTGTCGCGGGACCGGCTCAGCCATGACCGGAGCACGGTGATCACCTGATGCAGGGCGGTCGCGGAGCCGCCGAGAGCGACCAGCAAAGACCCGACCTGAGTGACATCCACGGCTCGTGCTCCAAGCGGGACCTCCCCGGCGGGGACCGGCGTGACGTCGTCCACGTCGAGGTCGAGCAGCTCTTCGCGGAGGTAGCCGGTCAGCTCCGCCACACGTTCGGCTTCCGCTCCCTCCTCGGAGAGGAGGATCAGCAACTGGTCACTCACCGGCTCAGCCCCCTCGGTCGTGCAGGGGCGGCGCAGAGCGGACGATGCGCGGCTCCACGTCTGCTCTCTCACCTCCCAGTCTCCGCCCACTTTCCCTGTGCGGGCAAACGCGGCGGCACGACTCTCCTCCGGCGGTGGCGCCCCCCCCGTGCAGTCGTCATCAGCCGGACCGCGGCACGCTCTTCACTGCTCGGAACGGAAACCCGTCCAGTGCACCGACGGCCTTCCCGTCCTCGCGACGATCACTTGAACGGATTACCTGCCGTGTCCTCCGGGCCGTTTCGGCAGATGAACTGGGTGAAGCAGGCCATCGGGCGGGCGGTGTGGGCCGTTCGCGGTGGTCATCTGATGGGGAGGCGAGGGCCTGGTGATGAGGAACGTGCGGACCAGAGGTGTGGCGCGGCGGCTGGCCGGGGTGGGTGTCGTGGCGACGGTGTGGTGGGGGGCGGCCGACGGGGTCGCTCAGGCCGACGAGACCAACACCGGCTCGCACAACGGGCCGCGGATCGGGCTCGTCAACGTCGGGCAGGTGGACGATCCGCTGGAGGACGTGCTGCAGCACTTCCTGCAGTTGGGGGGCGGGCATGCCATGGAGCCCGCCGGGGAGTGAGGAGTTCGCTCCCGGGGCTTCGGCCGGGGCCGTACCGCAGGTGGTGTCCGTGCGGTGCGGCCCCGGTCGTTTTTCGTCGGCGTAGGAGTTTTTGACAGCAGGCGGCATAGTGGGGCGGTTCCGGGAGCGTCACAGGGGGTGCAGGGGGCGGGCAACGGGTCCGGCCCGGGGAAGAGAAGGTGACGATGGATGCCGAGGGGCTGGAGGACTTCCGGGAATTCGTGGCCAACCGGTCGTCCGCGCTGCTGAGGACGGCGGTGCTGCTCAGCGGTGGTGACCGGCACGCCGCCGAGGACCTGCTGCAGAACGCGCTGATCAAGGCGGCGGGGCGGTGGGGGCGGATCGAGGAGCCGGAGGCGTACGTCCGGCAGGTGCTGTACCGGCAGCAGGTCAGCCGGTGGCGGCTGAAGTGGCCCCGGCGGGAGGTGAGTGTCGCCGCGCCGCCCGATCCGGGAGCCGGAGCCGGTGACACCGCGGCCGCCGCCGAGCTGCGGCTGGTGCTGCGGGACGCGCTGGTCCGGCTGACCGCCCGGCAGCGGACCGTGCTCGTGCTGCGGTACTACGAGGACCTGCCCGAGGGGGAGGTGGCCCGCATCCTGGGCTGCTCGGTGGGGACCGTACGGTCCACCACGCACCGCGCGCTCGCCCGGCTGCGCGCCCTCGCCCCCGAACTGGCCACGCTCGGCCAGGAGACCGTGCAGCGGCCCTCCCGTGACTTCGGGCCCGTCGAGACCGTGGAGGTACGACCGTGAACGTCGAGGAAGTCGTGCGGAACGCGCTGCGGGAGCAGGCCGAGGGGCAGCCGCCGGTGGGGCCGGGGTTCGCCGACCGGGTACTGGCCGCGCGGCGCCGTCGCCGGGTCCGCGGGGCCGTGTCCGTGGCCGTGGCCACCGCGGCCGTCGTCGTCGGTGTCTCGGTGACGGTGCCGGTCGTCGGCTCGGGTGAGAGGGAGGTGCGGCCCGCCGGGGTGGTGGAGCAGCGGGACGTGCACGCTCATCCGGATCAGTCGCCGCCGCGGGACCTGGTCGCCGCGGGGGACGTGGCGCTCGCCGCGTACTACACGAGCGAGGTCGTGGCGCGGTCGGAGTCGGCCGGCGTGGCCGAGCGGACGTATCACCTGCTCGACCCCCGCAGCGGGCGGTACGAGGAGGACGACCGGTGGTCCTTCGTGGCCGTCGCGCCGGGACTGCGGACCGCGGCCGTGCTGGAGCGGGAGCTGCCGGCGCGGCGGATCGGGCTGCTCGACCTCGCGTCCGGCGAGGTGGAGCGCTGGATCCCGGTCGAGCACGGGGTGGGCGGGCTCGCCTTCTCGCCGGACGGGAAGCGGCTGGTCGCCACGGCGTACGCCGAGCACCCCGATCTGCGGGAACCCATCGAGACGGAGCACGGCGAGGACTGGACGGTGCGGTTCGGCGAGCCGAACCGGCTCGGGTTCCACCTCGTGGAGCTGTCCTCCGGCGAGAGCACCTGGAGCCCGGTCGAGCCCCGCGACGACATCAACCACCGGGAGGACTTCGCCTTCGGCGCCGACGGTACGACGGTGTGGTCGCGGGTGGTCGGGAGCGACTCCGAGCGGCAGTACCACGCTCCGACCGGCGAGGAGATCCCCGCGCCCGCCCCGGAACGGCACCTCGTGCACGACGCGCCCGCGGGGCTCTCGCCCGACGGCACGCTCGCCGCGGGCGGACTCGGCCGCGAGGCCGGGGACAAGGCGTACACCGACCTGCTCGATCCGCGCAGCGGGAAGCGCGTCGCCGAGGTGCGCGGCAGCGGGGCGATGGTCTGGGCCGACGAGCGGCGGCTGATCACCTGGGAGCGGCTGCCCGGCTCCGGCACGGACAGCTACCGGCCCCGGATGGTCCTGGTCACGGTCGGCAGCGAGAAGGTCGTCCCGCTCACCGGGGTGCGCGAGCCCAACCAGACCCTCTCCCGCACGGAGTGGGAGCCGGTCTTCGCCCGGCGCTGACGCCCGCGCCCGCCGCGTCCGTCGCGTCCGCCGCGTCCGCCGTGTCCGTCGCGCCTGCCGGTCAGGTCTCCGGCACGGTCGCCGGTATGGGCTCCGGCACGGTCTCCGGCACGGCCTCCGCGTACGCCGCCAGCAGCCCGTCGACCGCCTCGCGGCCGGCGGGCCGCAGCGGTGGGCGGAGCGGGCCGCCGCCGGGCCGGTCCAGCGCGGCCAGCAGGGCCTTCACGGTCACCGCGCCGGGCAGGCCCGCCGACATCATCGCCTCGATGAGCGGCGTCGCCCGCTGCTGGCGGCGGGCCGCGCCGGCCGTGTCACCCGCGTCGAACGCGTCGAGCACGGCCCGCAGGTGACGGGGGATCACGTTCGCGACCGTGCTGACGTAGCCCGCGCCGCCCACCGCGTACAGGGCGAGGATGTGCTCGTCGCAGCCCGCGTAGTACGCGAGGTTGGTGCGGGCGAGGATCTTCTGGGCGGCGAGGAAGTCGTGGGAGCAGTCCTTGACCGCCACGATCCTCGGGTGCCCGGCGAGGCGGAGCACCGTCTCCGGCTCGATGCGGGTGCCGGTGCGGGCGGGGATGTCGTACAGCGCGAGCGGCAGGCCGGAGGCGTCCGCGACCTCGCGGAAGTGGGCCTCCAGCGCGTCCTGCGGGGGCTTGCTGTAGTACGGCGTCACCACCAGGACGCCGTCCGCGCCCGCCTGCTCGGCCTGCCGGGCGAGTTCGACGGAGTGCGAGGTGTCGGCGGTGCCGACGCCCGCCACGATCGAGACCCGCTCGCCCACGGCCTCGCGGACGGCCCGGATCAGCAACGCCTTCTCCTCGTCGGACGTGGTCGGCGACTCGCCCGTCGTGCCGTTCAGCACGAGACCGTCGCAGCCCTCGGCGACCAGGCGGTCCGCCAGCCGCTGGGCGCCGTCGAGGTCGAGGGCGCCCGAGCCGGTGAAGGGCGTGACCATCGCGCACAGGGCGCGGCCGAAGGGCGGGGGTGTGGGAGCCGCGTACGTCATGCGAGCAGTTTCGGCCGCTCGATCGTGAAGCTCCACTTAAATCTGCTAACAGGTACTCATCAGTGGTGCTGCGAGGTGGGGAGGGCGGCGGAGCGCGGGCCGCCGCGGGGATAGCGGCGGCGGGGCCGGGTACCCGAGTGCCTCCGGACGTATGAGGAGGCGGAACACCGTGACCGGAAAGGGCACACACAAGGGGATCGGCGCGACCGTCGCGGAGGCGGCGAGCCGGGCGGACGTACGCGAACGCGCTCGCGCCCGCGCCGCCGACCTCAGGGACAAGGCGGGCGCGATGACCGTCCAGCTGCGCAGCAGCGCGGCCCAGGCCGGGCAGGCCGTGCAGGGCGGGGCCGCCCGCGCGAGCCACGTCGTGGAGCACCGGGCGCCGCAGCCGGTACGCCGGGTCGCCCAGGCCGCGCTGCGCGCCCCGCGGCCGGTGCTCGTGGCCGGGGCGGCGGGCGCGGCGCTGGTCGCGGCCGGGATGATGCGGCGGCGCGGCGGGCGGTGAGCGCCCGCTTCCGCAAGCTCCGCGAGTTCCGCGAGTTCCGCGAGTTCCGCGAGTTCCGCGAGTTCCGCGAGTTCCGCGCGAGCTTCGCGGAGCGAGCCGGAAACCGGAGGGCGGAAGCCGGGTTTCCGGAACGGGCTTGACCTGAAGTTCGGTTGAGGTCGGAGGCTGGTCGAGCACACGCACCGACCAGCCTTTTTCCGGAGGCCGACATGACCCCGCGGACGACCCGCCGTACCGACGCCCACCCCGACCTCACCCGACCGGACGCCGGAGCGCCGCTCTTCAGCACCTGGCGGGTCGGCACCCCCGAGCGGCAGCAGGCGACCGTCGAGGCCATCGCGGCGACCTGGGAGCGCCGCCCGTGGCCCACCCCGGCGCTGCTCGGCTACCACGTCTACACCGGCTACGACGGCACCACTCTGATGCATCACTCGCAGTGGGCGAGCGAGGCGGACTACGAGGCCTTCGTCAAGACGCAGCGGCAGGAGCGGGTCGACGAGATCGACACCCTCGTGCCCGGCATCGAGCGGCTCGGGCTCGACCGCTACCGGCGCTACCGCAGCCGCGAGCGCGCCGCCGGCGACACGCGCGTGCCCGGTCTCGTCGTGGCCGTGCGGATCGACTTCGAACCGGGCGCCGCCGAACGGCGCACCGACTGGATCGGCGAGGTCCTGCGCGCCCTGGCGGGCACCCCGGACGACCACCGCGGCCTGATCTCCGCCCACTTCCACCTCAGCACGGACGGCACGCATGTCCTCAACTACGCGGAGTGGGAGAGCGAGCCGGCCTACGACGCCGTCCTCGCCGCGCCCGGCGAGGGCATCGGCGACGGCGGCGAGCAGTGGGAGCGGGTGCGGACGTACCCCGCGGTGAAGGGGTTCACCAGCACCCGCTACCGGCACGCCGTGGGCCTGCTGCCCGCGTGAGCCGTGACCGCGGCGCGGTCACGGGCGGAACCGCAGCACCTGCGGGTCGTGGTCGCTGATCTGGTCGTGGAACTCGGCGTTGACGTGCACGCTGTCGTACTCGAAGTCGCAGCCGCGCCGGATTGACGGGCTGATCAGGATCTGGTCCAGGACCTGGCTGTTGCCCTGGTAGACGTACGAGTAACGCTCGCCGCGCGGCAGCGACTTGACCGCCGACCACAGCTCCCCGTCGCCCTCCAGCGCCTTGGTGGTGCCGGAGAACTCGAAGTCGTTGATGTCGCCGAGGGCGACCACGTCCGCATTCTTCTGCACGGCCAAGATCTCCTTGACGAAGGTGTTGACCGCCGTCGCCTGGAGGTGCCGCTGGGTCTCAGAGCTGCGCGCCGGCGGCTGGTACTGCGAGGTCAGGCCCTGGTCGCCGCCCTTGGAGTTGAAGTGGTTGGCGATGACGAAGACCGTGCGGCCGCGGAAGGCGAACTCGCCGGCCAGCGGCTTGCGGCTGTTCTTCCAGGCCTCGTTCGCCGGGTCGATCCGGCCGGGGGACACCGTCAGCGCCGCCCTGCCGCGCTCGCGGACCACTCCGGCGGCGGTGGTGGCGTCGCCGCCCGCGCGGTCGGTGAAGGAGACCCGCTCGGGGTTGAACAGGAAGGCCTGGCGGATGTTGCCGCCGGGCTCGCCGCCGTCCGCGCCGTCGACCGGGTCGATCGCGCGCCAGTCGTAGCGCGGGCCGCCGGCCGCCACGATCGCGTCGATCAGCGCGGTCAGCGTCCGGTCGGCGGCGACCGTGCCGTCGTTCGTCGCGCCGTTGTTGTCCTGGATCTCCTCCAGGGACACGATGTCGGGGGAGCGCAGGTTGTTCACGATCGCGGCGGCGTGCGCGGCGAAGGTGTCGTCCGACGGGTCCAGGTTCTCGACGTTGTACGTCGCGACCGCCAGCTCGCCGTTCTTCTGCTTGCGGGTGGTCTCGCGCTCCAGGGCGCCGCTCTTCAGGGTGCCCAGCTCGCTCGCGACCAGCGTGTAGCCGCCGTACTGGTTGTAGTCGAGCGGGCCGGTGGTGGTGCCGGTGAGGGTGTCGCCGACGTTCGCGTCCGGGAAGTCGGCCGCCTTGCCGAGCGACTGGATCATGAGGCGGCCGGTGTTCTGGGCGGTGTAGGAGCCGTAGACCGTGCCGCCGCGCCGGTTGGCGTTCTCGTCAGGCTTCACCGTGACCCACAGCTCGGTGTACGGGTCGGTGGCGCCGACCACGCGGGCGTCGGCGACCCGGACGTTCATGCCCTCCAGGGACTCGTACAGGTCCAGGGCGTACGCCGAGGGCCGCAGCGGCAGGCCGTTGACCGAGTTGTTCGCGGCCGGGTCGCCCTGCGGGGCGTAGGCGTCCGGCACCGAACCGGCGTCGATGACCACCGGCGCGGGCACCGGATTGCCGCTGGAGACGACCGTGACGGTGGGCCGGGTGATCTGGGTGACGGCCTGGTTGCCGGAGGAGGTGCCGCCCGGCACGTACTCGGAGACCGTGCCCGACACCGTCACCGCGTCGCCGACGGCCACACCCTTGGGCGTGGAGCTGGTGAAGACGAACACGCCCTCGCTGGTGGCCGGGTCGGCGTCCGCGTCCGGGTCCTGGATCCAGAAGCCGCGCGAGGAGCCGTACGTCCGGATGCCGGTGACGATTCCGGCCACGTCCGTGACCTGCTTGCCGGCGTACGGCGATATCCGGGTCGTGCCCTGGACGTCACGGACGCGCACGCTGTCCGCGTGCGCCGGGGAGGTCAGGACGACGGTGGACGCCGCGGAACAGACGGCGGCGACGGTGAGCGCGGCGAGACGCGCGGACTTCTTGCTCGGCAAGGGGATCCCTCCGGGGACGTGCTGGGCGCCGGGACGAGGGTGGAACGGGACGTGGGGAGCCGCGACCGGTGGGGCGGTGACGACGCGCGTAGAGGACGGGGAGTGGTCTGCCCGGAAAGGGGGATCTGTCACCCCCGATCGGTGAACAGCTGTCCGCCGACTTCTACGCGCGTCAATCTCGTCCCTGCTCCGGCCAGTTGTCAAGGTTTCGGCCATGTACGGCGGGCGGCGGGGAGATGAACCGGGCGGCATGGGTGGAAACCCGTCTAGGCTGAGCGGCTGAACCACCGGTCGTACGCCTGGCCGTACGCCGCCCAGGCGCCCCTAGGAGAACCAGCCGATGTCAGACAGCTCCCCCCTGCCGCCGGTACGGCTCGCCTCGGACGCGGAACTGGCGCGTGACGCGCTGTCCACGCCGCTGCTGTCCCGTGCCGCCCGGCTCGCCCGCTGGGCCGGACCCACGACCCGGGTCGACGCCGGTGGCGCACTGGTCGAGGAGCAGCTGCCCGCCGCGGCCGAGGCGCTGGGCCTGACCGGCGACGACGCCGCCGCCTGCGCGAGCGAGGCCTGGCGGGTCGCCGTGGACACCGGGCTGGTCGAGATCGTGGACGAGGAGGAGGGCACCGTCGCGGCCGGCGAGGAGCTGACGCTGCTCACCGGGGGCTCCCCGCAGGACGTCCTCGGCGTCTGGCAGGACGCCCTGGAGACGGTGCTCGCCGACGCGAGCGTGCCCGGCCTCGACGACCTCGTCGACGCCCTCGACGAAGGCGGCCGGGTCGACTTCTCCGCGCTCGACTGGGACCCCGAGGCCGAGGCGGAGTTCCTCGACGGCGTGCTCGCCAACCTCTACGTGCTCAGCGTCAGCGAGGACGGCCCCGGCGACGGGCCGGTGCCGCTGCCCGCGCTCGCCGCGTCCGTCATCGTCCCCGACGACATGGGCGAACCCACCAACGACGTCCTGGAGCAGGTCTCGGACGCGATGATGCGGCTCGACGACCAGTTCCGGCTGCTGGAGCCGATCGGGCTGGTGGAGTACCGGCCGGTCGACGAGGCGCTGCTGGCCGACGGGGAGGAGGAACCGGGCTCGGGTGCGGACGCAGGCGCGGACGCGGGTGCCGGTGCGGGCGCGGACGGGGAACGGGACGCGGAACGGGGGGCGCACACCGAGGGCGGGCCGGGAGCGTATGCCGAGGGCGAGTCGGGAGCGCGTGTCGACCACGCCGACGTCGCCCGCTACGGCCTGGTCCGGCTCACCCCGCTCGGCCGCTACGGGCTGCGCGCCCGGCTGCTGGAGGCCGGGTTCGACGCGCCCGCCGTCGGCGAACTCGCCGACAAGGGCGCCGACGCCCTCCTCGACGGCACCTCCGCCTTCGGGCCGCGCGCCGCGCAGGCCGAGACCGAGCAGTGGCTCGCCCGCCGCGAACCCCTCGCCGCCGCCCGGGAGCTGCTGGCCGCCGCGCGCGGCGCCGACGCCGGGGCGCCGCTGCGCCGGCTGCGCTGCCAGCAGGCGCTGTCCCTGGTCGGCGCCGAGGCCGAACCCGCGCTGCGGGAGGTGCTGGACGACGCCGAGCTGGGCGGGCTCGCCCGGGTGTGGCTCAGCGAGCGCGGCGCCGCGGACGTGCCGCCGCCGTCCGAGGCGATGATCTTCTGGCTGACCATCGACACGGTCGCCGCGCAACTGGCCGCCGAGGGGAACTCGGCGGAGCTGCGCGGGCTGGTCGAGGGACTGGCCCAGCAGCACAGCGGGTTCTTCTCGGCGGCCTGGCGGGTGGACCATCCGGCCACCGCGGACGTGCTGGAGGCGATGGGGCGGATCCACCCCGACAAGAAGGTCGCCAAGGAGGCGCGGAAGGCGGCGTTCAAGGCGCGCTCCCAGCACGGGGGGTGAGGCCGCGTGGCGGGTGCGGGCCGGCGGGGACCGGTCGCGCGGTTGCCCGCGCCCCCGAAGGGCCTCGGGCGGGCCCGAGTAATTCGCTCGCCCGGCCGAAGGCGTCCTCCTAGAGTGATCCTCACGCACCTCCCGGTGCGCGGGCACGGCGGCTACTTCTTTCTCAGAGAATCCGATGCCGCCGGCCGACGAGATCTCGGGAGGCGCGGCTCTCGGTGGGTGTCCGGTGCGCGGGCAGCGGATACTTCGGGGTCTGATGGTGCCACGGCACCGTGCGGGTTCGAATCCCGTCGTCGGCTGTGGGCCGACGTGGCGGAAGCGGAAGACGCGTCAGGTGAACAGCACCCGCAGCCGGTCCTGATCTCGGACACCCTCCCTTTGCCGCGCCCCCCTCCGTGACAGCCACGAATTCGGGGGAATTCAGCATGGCGCGATTCAACACACGGCGCGCGAAGGCGCGGCCCGGCACGCCGGTCACCACGACCGGGCGGGCCCTGCGCACCCACCAGGGCGGCCTCGGCCATGAACGGGACGCCCGCTCCGAGCTGTTCCTGCTCGCCGTCGCCAACTTCGTCTCCCAGCAGACCTTCTACGAGTCCGGCGCCGCCCGCGACGACCGGTTCGCGAAGCTCGTGCGCGAGCTGGCCGTCACCGACCCCGGCTGGACGGCCGGCCTGCTCGGCTGGCTGCGCGGCGAGGGCAACCTGCGGACGGCCTCCCTGGTGGGCGCCGCCGAGTACGTGAAGGCGCGGCTCGACGCGGGGACGGCCGACGGCCCCTCCAACCGGCAGGTGGTCGACTCCGTCCTCCAGCGCCCCGACGAGCCCGGTGAGCTGCTCGCGTACTGGACGGTGAAGTACGGCCGGGCCGTCCCCAAGCCGGTCAAGCGGGGCGTCGCCGACGCCGTACGCCGCCTCTACACCGGCAAGGCGCTGCTGAAGTACGACACCGCGTCCAGGGGTTACCGCTTCGGCGACATCCTCAACCTGGTCCACGCGGCACCCGACCCGGACAAGCCGTGGCAGGGCGACCTGTTCCGGTACGCGCTCGACCGCCGGCACCACCCGGAGACGGCGGAGCCGCCCGCGTCGAACCGCACGCTGACGGCGCACCGCGCGCTGATGGCGGTGCCGGTCGAGGAGCGGCGCGCCCTCGTGACGGCGCCCGACGGGGCCGAGCGGCTGGCGGCGGCCGGGATGACCTGGGAGGCGCTGGCGGGCTGGCTCCAGGGGCCGATGGACAAGGCGGCCTGGGAGGCCGTCATCCCGTCCATGGGCACCATGGCGCTCGTGCGCAACCTGCGGAACTTCGACGAAGCGGGCGTCTCCGACGAGGTCGCGGCGCGGGTCGCCGCGCGGATCGCCGACCCGGAGGAGGTGCGCCGCTCGCGGCAGTTCCCCTTCCGGTACCTGGCCGCGTACCAGCACGCGCCGTCGCTGCGCTGGGCGTACCCGCTGGAGCGGGCGCTCGGTCACTCGCTGGCCAACGTGCCCGCGCTGCCCGGGCGCACCCTGGTGCTCGTCGACCGCTCCGGTTCCATGTGGGCGCCGCTGTCCGGCCGCTCGGAGCTGAACCGCGCCGACGCGGCGGCCCTCTTCGGTACGGCGCTGGCGCTGCGGGCGGCGGACGCGGACCTCGTCGAGTTCGGCACCGGCAGCCGCGCGGTGCCGTTCCGGCGGGGCGAGTCGGTGCTGCGGATCCTGGAGCGGTTCGGCAGCCTGGGCGGCACGGACACCACCGAGGCGGTACGGCGGCACTACCGCGGGCACGACCGGGTGCTGATCGTCACCGACGAGCAGTACACCCGCCACCGGCACGGCGGCCCGACCGAGCAGGTCCCGGCGGACATCCCGGTCTACACCTGGAACCTCGCCGGGTACCGCCCGGGCCACGGCCCGTCGGGGAGCGGGAACCGGCACACGTTCGGCGGGCTCTCCGACGCGGCGTTCCGGATGGTGCCGCTGGTGGAGGCCGGGCGGAACGCGGACTGGCCCTGGGCGGCGTGACCCGGCCGGGCGCCCCCCTCGCGGCGCGGCGGGGGCGCCCCCGGTTCGGGTCCCGCCCTACAGCGCCTGCGCGGCCGGCTTGACCATGTTGCGGACCGTGCGGGCCTTCACGAAGTCGCCCATGGCGGTCATCTCCCACTCGCCGGAGAACTGGCGGATCAGCTTGGCCATCATCACGCCGGTCTGCGGCTCGGCTCCGGTGAGGTCGAAGCGGACCAGTTCCTCGCCGGTGGTGGCGTCGATGAGGCGGCAGTAGGCCTTGGCGACCTCGGTGAACTTCTGGCCGGAGAACGAGTTCACGGTGAAGACCAGGCCCGTGACCTCCTGCGGGAGGCGGCCCAGGTCGACGGTGATGACCTCGTCGTCGCCGCCGCCCTCGCCGGTGAGGTTGTCGCCGGAGTGGCGGATGGCGCCGCCGACGATGGTCAGCTTGCCGAAGTAGCAGCTGTCGATGTGGTTGCGCTGGGGGCCGTAGGCGATGACCGAGGCGTCCAGGTCGATGTCCTTGCCGCGGTACGCCGGCTCCCAGCCGAGGCCCATCTTCACCTGCGAGAGCAGCGGGCGGCCGCCCTTGACCAGGGAGACGGTCTGGTTCTTCTGCAGGCTGACGCGGCCCTTGTCCAGGTTGATCTTCCCGGCGCCGGGGGCGGGGCTCGGTGCGGGCGGCGGGGTCGCGGGGGCCGGGGGAGCGGTGGCGTGCAGGCGCGGGTCCGCCGGCGGGGCGGGCGGGGCCTGTGCGGGGGCCGGGGGCGGCGTGACCGGCTGGGCCGGCGTGACCGGCTGGGCCGGGGCGGTGGCGGCCGGGGCGGGCTCCTCCACCGTGACGCCGAAGTCGGTGGCGATGCCGGCCAGGCCGTTCGCGTACCCCTGGCCGACGGCGCGGGCCTTCCACTGGCCGTTGCGCAGGTAGACCTCCACGATCACCAGGGCGGTCTCGGTGCCCAGCTGCGGGGGCGTGAAGGTGGCCAGGACGGTGTTGTCGTCCGCGTTGCGGATGGTCGCCGTCGGTTCGATGCCCTGGAAGGTCTGGCCGGCCGCGTCCGGGCTCGCGGTGACGACGATCTTCTCGATGCCGGGCGGGACGGCGGCGGTGTCGACCGTGATCGCGTCGGGGGCGGTGCCGCCGCCGGAGCGGTACGTCACGCCCGGGCCCGTGGGCTGGTTGTAGAAGATGAAGTCGTCGTCGGAGCGCACCTTGCCGTCGGCGGTGAGCAGCAGGCCCGAAACGTCCAGCCGCACCGGGGCGGTGACGTCCACCGTCACGCGGGTGGCGGGGAGCGGGATGTTCGAGCCGGGGGTCATAGCTGTCATGTCTCGTAGAACGAGCGAGCCCGTTTTACCGTTCCCTTACCGACCCGCCGATCGGGTCACCGGCGGTTGCGTGGGTGGGCGCGGGCCGTGCGCTCGGTGCCGCGGCGGTAGTTTCCGGTCCAGCGGGCCATCACCAGCTGGGCGTCGCCGTTGGCGACCTCGGTGAGGAAGGTTTCGGCGCGGGGGCCGCGGAGGGTGGTGGCGGTGTGGCCGTGATGGGTGATGCGGACTGATCCGTCGCGGTGGGTTTCGTAGGTGAAGCCGTGGGGTGGGGGCATGGGCGGACGCTACGGGGGTGGGACGTGGGTGCCCCAGGGGTTTTCCGCCCCCGCCGCCCCTGCCCGTCCCAT